>JANMWV010000039.1:0-7263 GCA_031394165.1 Actinomycetes bacterium | reverse complement strand
TGCTTGCGTATCTGCTCGCGGCCTGCGGCGATGGCAAGGACGCGGTCATCCCCGCGGCCGAGCTGCTGTCCCGCTTCCCGTCCGTGCCGGCCGAGGAGCTGGAGGAGCATCTCTCCCTGCTCAATCTCGTCAATTTCGGCGGCGGCTGCTACACGATCTACTGCGAGCTGAACGGCGACGAGGTGCACGTCGACAAGGAGCTCTGGGGCGACACGTTCCGCGCGGCGCCGCGACTGACGCCGCTCGAGGCGCGTGCGATCCGGCTCGCGCTCGAGTACGTCGGCCCGATGATCGCCGCCGACGCACATACCCAGCTGCGCGGCGTGCGCCGCAAGCTCGAGGAGACGTTCGGCCAGTTCGAGCTCGCGCAGACGCCGCAGCCGACGATCGAGCGCGCCGAGGAAGACCTCGTCTCGACACTCGCGCGCGGCATGCGCGAGAACAAGCTCGTCGAGATCGAGTACCAGAAGGAAATGGACGCACAGCCGTCGACACGCATCGTCGAGGCGTATTCGCTCGAGCGCCAGATGCCGAACTGGTACGTGCACACGTGGGACCGCACGAGCGGCGCCGAGCGCTCGTTCCGGCTCGACCGGATGCGCAGCGCGAAGCTCACCCGCGAGAAGTTCGAGCCGCGCGAGGGCTTCGAGCCGACCAAGCTTCGCGGCGCGCGCCGCGCACGCATCCTCTACACCCCGGTGATTGCGCGCTACGAGATCGAGCGGGGCGCCCGCAAGCTCGCAGACGGCAGCGCGCTGCGCGAGATCCCTGTCGGCAGCGACGAGTGGCTCGAGAGCGAGATCCTGTCGAAGCGTGGCGAGGCCGTCGTGCTCGAGCCCGACGAGCTGCGGCGCCGGCTCGCAGCACGGGCCCGCGAGCTCGCGAAGGAGCTCGGCGTCGAGCGTCTTCGCGCCCCCGCCTAGATACCGCGCTCGTCCATCCTGTCGAGCGCCCAGAGCGCGTGCTCGCGCAACAACTCGTCCTCGTGCGCGGCGTACGGCTCGACCGCACTGCGCTCCTCCGCCCCGCCGACGTTCCCGGCGGCGACGAGCGCGTTGCGTCGCAGCCAGCGTGCATCGTTGCGCGGAACGTAGAGCCGGTCGTAGCGGCGCCGCAGCTCGCCATCGTCCGCGCGCAGCCAGTCGACGAGCGAGACGTGCGGCTCCGCTCCGGCTGGGAGGCCGGCGCCCGCGCGGCGCTTCTCGATGCCGCGGTTCCACGGGCAGACGTCCTGGCAGATGTCGCAGCCGTACACCTGCGCGCCGAGCTCGGCACGGTACGACTCCGGAATCGACGCCGGCGCCTGCGTCCAGTACGAGAGACAGCGCGTCGCGTCGAGCGTGCCCGGCTCGTCGAGCGCGCCGGTCGGGCACGCGTCGACGCAGATCCGGCACGAGCCGCAGTCGAGGTCGAGCGGCGGCGTGGGCTCGATCTCCTGGTCGCTGATCAGGGTTCCGAGCACGACCCAGGAGCCGTGCCGTTGCGTGATCAGCACGGTGTTCTTGCCGTAGAAGCCGACGCCGCTCCGTGCGGCAGCCTCGCGGTCGACGTGCTGGTTCGCGTCGACGAGCACGCGGTGGGCGCCGCCGAGCCTCCGCCCCAGCTCGTCGAGCTTGTCGCGTAGCTCGGCGTAGCCGTCGCTCCAGGTGTACCGCGGCAGCCGCCCACTCCCGTCGGGGCGCTCGGGCTCCTCGGCGTAGTAGCAGAGCGCCGCGGAGACGACGCTGCGCGCGCCCGGCAGCAGGCTCTCGGGATGGCACGACTCCTCCGGATGCGCCATCGTGAACTTCATGTCGGCGAAGAGGCCGCGCGCACGCCGATCCCTGATGTACGCCTCGGTCTCCACGTAGGGCGCGGCGGGCGTCGCGCCGACGACGTCGAGCCCGAGCTCGGCGCCGAGTCGCTGCAGGTCCTCCCCCGTCACGCCGATAGTCTGCCCTGCATGCGGGCGGTGCGAATCCACGAGGACGGCGGGCCCGACGTGCTCGTCCTCGAGGAGGTCGCCGATCCCGTCGCCGGGCCGGGCGAGGTGTTGATCCGGCTGCACGCCTCCGCGTTGAACCACCTCGACGTCTGGATCCGGAAAGGCCTGCCGTCGGTGCCGAAGCCGCGCATCCTCGGCGCCGACGGTGCGGGCGTGGTCGAGGCGCTCGGCGAGGGCGTCGTCGGCTTCGAGCCGGGGCAGCGGGTCGTGATCAATCCCGGCATCGAAGCCGACGACGGCGCGATCCACGTGATCGGCGAGCACGGGGACGGGACGAATGCCGAGTTGATCGCGGTGGCGGCAACGAACGTCTATCCGATTCCCGGCGATCTCACGTTCGAGGAGGCGGCGGCGTTTCCGCTCGTCTTCGAGACCGCGTACCGCATGCTCGTCACGCGCGCGCACCTGCAGGAGGGCGAGTGGGTACTCCTGTGGGGCATCGGCAGCGGCGTCTCGACCGCCGGGCTCGCGATCGCGAAGGCGCTCGGCGCACGCACCATCGTGACGTCGTCGAGCGACGCGAAGCTCGCGCGCGCACGCGAGCTCGGCGCGGACGTGACCGTCAATCACGCCGACGGCGACGTGAAGAACGCCGTCAAGGAAGCCACTGCTGGGCACGGCGCCGACGTCGTCGTCGACCACGTCGGCGAGGCCACGTGGCGTACGTCGCTCGACGTCGCGGCGCGCGACGGTCGTCTCGCAGTCTGCGGCGCAACGTCCGGCCCCAATCCGCCGGCGGCGCTGCACCGTGTCTGGTGGAAGCAGTTGACGATCCTCGGCTCGACGATGGGCACGAAGGCCGACTTCGAAGGCGCCTACGAGCTGATCGCGACGGGCCGCGCCCGGCCGGTCGTCGACGAAGTGGTGCCGCTCGCCGAGATTCGCGCCGCCCACGCCCGGCTCGAAGCCGGCGAGCAGCTCGGCAAGATCGTGCTCGCGATCCCGGCGTGATTCCGAGCTTCGGGCCGCCGCTGCACGGCGACCCGAGGTCTCGTTACGAGGGTCAGCGGACGGTGACGCCCTTGCTGACGAGGCGACTGACGCGGCCCGCCCGATCCTGCGCCCGCAGCGTCACGACGAGGCGACCCGGCGCGCGGAAGCGATTGAGCAGGAGCCAGCTGCGCGCATACGTGCCGCACGACACCGGCGTGACCGCGAACCGCCGCGTGTAGGCGAGAGTATGGGCCTTCGTGTCACGCTCGATCACGGTCATCCGCGTGCCCGAGTCGTCGCAGACGCGGAAGCGCGCGTAGATCTTGACGCCGACCTTTCGGAGCGAGAGGAACTGGATCATCGGCGCCTCGTTGCCCGGAACGGTCGTCGTGACGACGGTGGTCGTCGTCTGCGTCGTCGCCGTGGCAGGCGACGTGCGATCGGTGTCGGCGGTGGTCGAGCCGAACCGGTTCGATGCCTTGACGCGGGCGAGTAGCTCGTGGCCGACGTCGGTAGAACGGACGGTGTAGGTCTTGCTGGTCGCGCCCGAGACGTTGGCGCAGTTGTTCCCGTTCCCGTCGCAGAGCTGCCACTGGTACGAGAACGTGGTCGCACCGGTCCAGGTGCCGTCATTCGCGGTGAGCGTGTCGCCGACGACAGGCGAGCCGGACAACGTCGGCCGGTTCTTGTTCACCGGCGGCGCTGCGGGCTGGACGACGCCCGACCCCGCCGTGTTGGCCTTCCCGGTGCCGTCCGCGTTCGTCGCGAGGACGTTCGCCACCAGTTTATGGTTCACGTCCGCCGCGACGGTGGTGTACGACTGCGATGTCGCTCCCGGAATCGGAACGCAGTTCTGGCGGTCGCCGACGGCGTCGCAGCGCGACCACTCGTAGGCGAATTTCGTTGGGCTGCCCGACCAGGTTCCGTTCGACGTCGTCAGCGTGTCGCCGACGAACGGCTGGGCGACGTGGCCCCCCAGCGTCGGACTCGAGGTCTGCGACGGCACAGCGCTGCTCGCTGCCAGCGCGGCCGAAGCGATGAGGCCGACGGCAGCGACTAGGACAGCCGCTCCGCAGGCGCGGATCAACAGATTGCGTTTCACATTTCCCCCTTGACAGTTCGGATACCAACCTGTCTTGTGCCCGGGGACGGAAGCGCGCGAAACACGAAACGCGTAAGGGTTCTGCAAAGCGCGGCACGCTCATCGGCGCGGCGCGGCGCGGGGCGAGGGCCTAGCCGAAGCCGAGGATGAACTTCGCGTCGTCGGACATCCGGTCCGGCGTCCACGGGGGGTCGAAGATGAGCTCGAGCTCGACGTCCTCCACCCCGGGAACCTCGCGTGCCACACGCTCCATGTCGCCGGCGATCAGCGGGCCGGCGGGGCAGCCCATCGACGTGAGACTGTAGATGATCTTCACCTTCGGACCCTCGACCTCGACCTCGTAGACGAGCCCGAGGTCGACGACGTCCATCCCGAGCTCGGGATCCTCGACCTGGCGCAGCGCCTCGAGCAGATCGTTCTCGCTTGGCATGCGGCCAGTCTAGCGGCGACGCGACGAGTGCCGGGCGACTGCGACCTTGGTTAGACGCGGTCTTTCGCCCGCCGCTCCGCCGCCGAGAGGACGAGCTCTGCGACGGCGGCTGTCGCGCGATTGGCGCTCTCGTTCTCAATCACGGCGACGCCTTCCCGCCGCGCGCGCTCGACGATGAAGTCCTGCAGCCTGCGGATCTCGGCGAAGCGGTCGAGATACTTCGCCATCGGCCGCTCCGCGCCCGCCTCCCGCGAGAAGAAATGCTGCGCGTGCGCAGACTCGTCCTCGATCTTCAGCACGCAGGCGCTGACGATGGCGCCCTCTTCGACCGCCGGCAGCAGGCCCGGTACCAGGTGCACGCCCTCGAGCACCATCGACCAGCCCTCCTGGAGCGCCCGCTCGATCGAGGCGCGCACGCCGACGAGCACGTTGCGGGACTGCTCGAGGAAGCCGGCGACGAGCGGATCGTCTGCGAGTGGCACGACGTCACCCGCCTCGAAGCTCGAGTAATGGATCGCCGGCATGAACTCGTGCGAGAAGAAGGCGCGCATCGTCTGCCGGATGAAGTCGGTCGACGTGACGCGCGTGATGCCGAGCCGGTACGCGATCTCGGTGGCCACGGTCGACTTGCCGGTGCCCGTCGCGCCGCCGACGAGGATCACGAGCGGCAGGTCGAGCTCGCGCAGCTCCTGATAGCGCCGAAGCTGCCGCAGCGCCTCCGTCCCCTCGACCTCACCGAGGATCTCGACGGCGAGCGCCTCGAGCCGGTCGAGCTCGACGACGTCCGTGCCACGCTCGTCGACATCGCCGCCGACCCTCCGCGCGAGCTTGTACGCGCGCTCCGGCGCGACACCCACCGCCATCAAGGCGCGCGCCATCAGGCCGCGCGAATAGGGCAACCCGTGCTCGCCGCCGAGCGGCAGCGGCATGATCCGGCGCGGCTCGGTCACGCGCGAACCTGCGCCGGCGCCAAGCCGCGGAACAGCTCGTCGAAATCGGCCTCGCCCGGCATCGGCACGACCTCGTTGTCGGCGAAGACGAGCTTCACGCCGCGTTCGAGCGCCGCCTCCGCCACCATGTCGATCGCCGCCGCCTTGAGCTCGACGACGAACGTGTCGGCGTCGGCGACGCGAAGATCCTCCGCAAGCGCGACGCGATCGGCGAGGTTGCGCGAGACGAACGCGACGTCGTGCAGATGCCCGAACGGGACCGCGCCTGTCGTGAAGAGCGCGATGCGACCAGTCAGCGGTTCGACGGGGCGAAGCCGCAACCCGAAACGAATCGCGGGCTTGCCGAGTGCACGCACGTCACTCGCCACCGCGTCGCTCATCGTCAGGACGATGTCGCTGATCAGCACGCGGTAGGGATTGAGACCCGAGACGACGTCATGCGCGACGAGGATGCGCGCGTCGACGTCGATCGGCGGGATCGAGGCGCCGCTGCCGTCGAAGACGACGATGTCCGGATCGAGGCTCGCGGCGAGCTCGGCTCCCTCGACGACGTTCGAGAAGAAGGGCGCGCCCGCCAGCCCGCCGCCGGCGCGGCGGCACCCGATCGTCGGCACGCCGGCGAGCACCGCCGTCTCGAGATGATCCGACGCCGCGTGCCGGCCGCCGCGCGACAGTGCGAGCAGGTCCTCGAGGGTGGGCGGCGTCTCGATCAGCTCCGGCATCGCGGGGCCGCCGCGACCCATCGCGACGACGACGACGCGACGGTCACGTGCGAACGCGCGCGCGACGGCGCCCGTAACAGCTGTCTTGCCGACCCGCTTGCCGGTACCGATCACGGCGACCGACGGCAGCTCGAACGGATGCAGCGGCGGCGGGTCGAACCGGAAGTCGGCACCCACGTAGGAGATCCCGTCGGCGAGGAAGCGACTCGCGAGATGGAAGCGCGTCCGCGGGTCGAGCACCGGCTCGTCGGAGAGATCGACGGCGATCGCCGCGTCGCCCGGCCCGCTCACGATCGGCACGCCGTAATCCGGCTCGCCGCGAAGCTTCTCGGTGCCGCCGACGAGCATGACGCCGACGAACTCGTAGGGCAGCTCGTCGAGCGCCGCACGCACGACGTCCGGATAGTGCTCGCCGTCGACGATCGCCACGGCTTTCACCGGTTGCTCGTCACCTCGCCCTCGATCCGTGCGGTGTACTTCTCGTACGTCTTCGTCTCGGTGGAGAACTGGATGATCCGCTCCTGATCGTGGAACGGGTACTTGCGCCAGACCGACACGTGCGTGCCGTCGACCTCGATGACGTTGTAACAGGGCCGGCCGTTCCCTCTCAGGCGCGACGACGAGACGGTGCCGGCGTTGACGACGAAGAGATCTTCCAGCCGCCACGCATACGGGACGTGCTTGTGCCCACAGAGCACGAGATCGACGCCCGCGCGCTGAAGGCATTCGAGCGCGTCGCCCGCGTCGTTGACGATGTTGCGCTCGCGCCCGGTGCCCGGAACCGGCAGCAAGTGGTGATGCAGCACGAAGATGCGCAGGTCGGCCGGGGCCGCGAACTGCTCCTCGATCCAGCCGTAGCGTCCCCGCCCGATCTGGCCGTTGTCGAGGTCCGGCTCGGTCGAATCGACGGCGACGATCGTCACGCCGCCCACCCGCAGCACGGAGTTGCGTTCTCCGAAGAGCTCCTCGAAGTGCACGTAGCCGACGTTGCGCGAGTCGTGGTTGCCGGGGATCACGACGAACGACTTGCACTGGATCCGGTCGAGATAGCTCTTGGCCTCGACGTATTCGTGCCGGAAGCCGAACGTGGTCAGGTCGCCGGTACAGATCACCAGGTCCGGCTGGAGGTCGTTGATCTCCGA
>JANMWV010000445.1:0-2180 GCA_031394165.1 Actinomycetes bacterium | reverse complement strand
GCTCGCGCCGCTCGTCGTGATCTGGTTCGGATTCGGTCTCTGGCCGAAGGTCGCGCTCGTCGCGCTGTTTACCTTCTTCGCCGTCGCGGTCGGACTCGTGCAGGGCCTCGCCGCCGCCGACGCGGAGGCGATGGACCTTCTGCGCACGATGGGCGCATCCCGGCTCGAGCTCCTGCGGCTCGTGCGCCTGCCGGGCGCGCTGCCCCAGTTCTTCACCGGCCTCAAGGTCGCGGTGACGTACGCCTACGTCGCCGCGATCGTGGCCGAGTTCGTCGGCGCGCAGCAAGGACTCGGCGTGTACATGCAGGCCAGCAAGAACGCGCTGCGTACCGACCTCGTATTCGGCGCCGTGCTCGTGACGGCGGCGCTGACCTTGCTCCTCTTCGCCACCGTGTCGCTTGTCGAACGGCTCGCGCAGCCGTGGCGAAGACCGCCCGAGAAGGATTCGAGCTGGTGAGCGGCACGGCCGGGCGCATCGAGGTCCGCGGGCTACGCGCCACCTACACCGAGAAAGGCGAGACGCTCGTCGCGCTCGACGGGGTCGACCTCGTCGCGGAGCCCGGCGAATTCGTCGCCGTGATCGGCCCGAGCGGCTGCGGCAAGAGCACGCTCTTCCGGATCCTGGCCGGCCTCGACCGGCCGGCTGCCGGCGAGATCCTCTTCGATGAGCGGATCACAACCGACCCGCTCGGCATCTGCGCGTACATGCCGCAGCGAGACGCGCTCCTCCCGTGGCGACGGACCATCGACAACGTCGTCCTCGGCCTCGAACTGGCGGGAGTGCCATGCGCAGAAGCGCGGGCGCGCGCCATGCCGCTGCTCGAGCGGTTCGGACTCGGCGGCTTCGAGCGCGCCTGGCCTCGCCAGCTCTCCGGCGGCATGCGCCACCGAGCCGCCTTCCTGCGCACCGTCCTGCAAGGACGACCCGCGATGCTCCTGGACGAGCCGTTCGGAGCGCTCGACGGCATCACGCGGGCAGAGATGCAGGAGTGGCTGCTCGAGGTCTGGCAGGAGGTAGGCTCGACAGTGCTACTGATCACGCACGACGTCGCCGAGGCAGTCTTCCTGGCCGATCGCGTGGTCGTGTTGACCCCGCGGCCGGGGCACGTCGCCGACGTCGTCCGGATCGACCTCCCGCGTCCGCGCACGCTCGCCGTGGAGGAGTCGACGGCATTCGCCAAACACGAAGCGCGGCTACGCCAGACGCTCCGCGCGCACGCGCGCACCCGATAAAACCAGCGCCGACGCAGGCAAGGCCACAATCTTGCCGGCCCGGTGGTCTCGAGCGGTCGTCGCACCGCTTGAGACCACCTGCCGGAAAGCTGACAGACTCTTACGATGCACTGCTGTGGAAGCATCTGACGGCATGAGACAGTCAGGGAGAGAACTGGAGCCTCTATTGTCGATTCAGGAGGTTCGTCAGATCCTTCGAGTGTCAGAGTCGAGCATCTATCGGCTCATGCGCTCGGGCGAGTTGCCGTCTGTACGGCTTGGCGGCAGAACGCTTTTCGAGCCAACCTCCGTTCGCGACCTCATTGCTGCGAAGAGAGCCGCCAACGTGGAGATGGGGGTGGTCGGCTAGATGAAGAAGGCGGTTGTCCTCTTGAGCGGGGGCCTCGATTCGACGACGGTGCTCGCGATCGCGCAGGACGAAAGCTACGAGGTGCACGCGATCAGCTTTCGCTACGGGCAGAGGCATGAGAGCGAGATCGCAGCTGCTCGTCAGATCGCTCAGGCCGCGGGGATCATCAACCATGTCGTGGTTGATATCGACTTGAGGGTGTTTGGCGGGTCAGCGTTGACGGCAGAAATCGACGTGCCCAAGGGCCGCGGAGAGGCAGAGATTGCCTCAGAGATCCCTGTCACCTACGTCCCGGCACGCAATACGATCTTCCTCTCGTTCGCACTCGCCTTCGCCGAGGTGCTCGGCTCAAGCGACGTCTTTATCGGCGTCAACGCCCTCGACTACAGCGGCTACCCCGACTGCCGACCGGAGTACATCGACGCGTACGAGCGCATGGCAAACCTCGCCACCAAGGCTGGTGTCGAGGGATCCCAGCACCTGCGCATCCACGTACCGCTGATGCAGCTGACGAAGGAAGGCATCATCCGGCGCGGTCTCGAACTCGGTGTTGACTACTCGGTGACGCGGAGCTGCTACGACCCCGATAACGACGGCC
>JANMWV010000015.1:0-6934 GCA_031394165.1 Actinomycetes bacterium | reverse complement strand
TCCGGTACGATCGGAGCCCGTCAGGCCAACTCCTCGAGATCTCGCCCTTTCGCTTGGGTTTGCGATGAACGGCCCTGAATACCTTCGTTCTCATCAGTGGCACCTTCAGCGTGCTTTCGGTGCTCCCGCTCATGTATCTCGCTGTGCGGAGCGTTCGCGACGCCAGGGATCTCCGCAGAATCCAGTACGAACTTGCTGGTCTTGTTACCGAGGCCAAGGAGCTCAGCGAAGAGGTGAACGCGCTCCAACGCGAGATCCAGAGCGACCAACGAGACGCGAAGACCGACGGCGAGCACACCCGGCGCACGGTTGAACACGTCAATGAAACCGTTGAGCAGGTCAGTTCTGCGCTCGAGCACGTCAACGAAGCTGTCACGGCCGGTGCGCCTGTCCCGCCGCGGGAGGATGTCCCGCTCGTCGTGGAACTTCGCGACGGCAGTCCCGGTGTGGTGGTCAGGCGGGGATGAGCGTAGCGGCCTCCTGGGTCGGGGACGGGATGGTCGCTTGCGCGAGCGTGCTTACGCCTGGCGACAGATCGGGTCGGTGGGGTGAATGGCTGTGAACCCTCCTAGGAGAGCGGCGGAGCGTCGACGACGTCGTCGAGGAACTCGGCCGTGCCGTGGACGGGCGGCGCGCCGATCGCGAAGAAGAGAATCTCCTCGTCGGTGTCGTTGCGCACCTGCATCGCCGTGCCCGGGTGCACGGCGACGACTCCGCCGGGCCCAACGTCGACCCGCTGCGGCGGCTCGTCGAGCAGCATCGTCAGCGTGCCGCGGAGCGGGACGAACACCTCTTCCTGGTCGGGATCGAGGTGCCGGCGGCCGCGCGAGTGCGCGGGGTAGCGCCACATGCGCGCGCGCGACTCCGTCAGCTTCGCGGCGTCGGTGATCGACGCCTGGTGGCGCGACGCCTGGCCCTCGTGCGCGGGCGGCCGCTCTTCCCACTCGAGCGAATCGGACTGGACGACGTCGTACGGCATCGCACACGACGATACCCTCAACGCTGATGGCGAGGCTCACCTATCCGCGCGCGGGCGAGCCGAGGCCCGCGGCGCTGCCTCCCGCCGAGCGCACGGTCGGACAGCTCGTCGCAGAGTCGATCCGCATCTACGGCGAGCGTTTCCGCTGGGCGCTGCTGCTCGGGCTCTCGCCGGCGATCCTCGCTGTCGTTGCGGCGAACGTCTCGCGCAATGTTGCGTTCGCGCTCGCGCCGACGCTCTCGGGTGCGCTCGTGAGCGCGTCGTACGTCGGCGCCTGTGTGCTCGTGCTCGAGCGCCGGCCGTCGAACCGGCGGCTCGCGCTCGCGTGGATCCTCGGCTGGCTCGCCTTCGCACCGGTGCCGTTCCTCGCCGTCGCCTTCGTGCTGCCGGCGCTGGCCTGGCTCGCCGCAGTCGGGCTTGTCGTGCCCGTGCTCGTCGTCGAGGACGTCGCTCCGCGCGAAGCGTTCCGCCGGGCGTGGCGACTCGCGCGCGCCGACTATGTCCACGTGCTCGGCTCGCTGGCGACGCTCGCGATCGTCGTCTTCCTCACGCAGACCGTGCTCGCGTTCATCCTGCGCGGAGCGGGCGGAGTCGCCGTGTCGACCGCGTTCTTCCTCGCCAACGTCGTCATCTCGCCGCTGCTCTTCATCGGCTCGGCGCTGCTGTACGTAGACCAGTCGGCGCGGGTGACGAGCCCGGGGTGACGCGGCATGATCCCGGTTCCGTCACCCGATGTGTCTGATTGGGCAAGCCCGGCGGCGCCGGGTCCAGTAGGTTCCGACTATGCCGATCTACGTTCTGCTCTCGCGCCTCTCCCAGCAGGGCGTGGCGACGCTCAAGTCGAATCCTGGCCGGCTCCGCGAGGTGAATCACGACGTCGAAGAGCTCGGCGCGCGTGTCCTCCACCAGTGGGCCACGCTTGGCGAGTTCGACTTCGTGAGCGTGGTCGAGGCGCCCGACACGGCGACGGTCGCCCGCGTCTCGGTCGCGCTCGGCGCCCGCGGCTCGACGAAGATCCAGACGCTGCCGGCGTTGACGATCGACGAGTTCGTCGCGACGCTGAGCTAAGAGCAAGCGGGCCGCGCAGCGGCCTATTCCATCAGCTACCTGGTCGCAACCGCGCCGCTCAGCCGGTACACGGGGACGAGCCCGTACGCGGTTGATTCGAGATCAGGTAGCAGCCGTTGGTCTCAGGCAGGCGGGTCGCGCAACCGCGATGCTGACCTTGAGCAGGCGCTGCGCTAGGCGGCGGTCGTCGCAGCGGCGACGCGGCGAACGGTGACGCCCCACGCCTTGCCCGACGTGAAGAGCACGTCCGGGTCGACCTCGTTGCGCCAGCCGAGGAAGTGCGGCGTCGGATCGGCGTCCGTACAGCCGAAGACGGCGGGGAAGGCCTGCTTCTTCTCGTGGTTGTGCTTCGTCTTGCGCGCGACGTCGTCGGCGAGACGCTCGGCCTCTTCGGCTGCAGGACCCTCCATATAGCCGCGTGCCATGCCTCCAGACTACTGCCGATACGCTCGCGTTGTGCGAACTGCTCTTGCCGTCCGCGGACTCGAGAAACGCTACGGCTCCGTGCACGCCCTGAAGGGGGTCGATCTCGAGGTCGGCGAAGGCGAGCTCTTCGGCCTGCTCGGGCCGAACGGCGCCGGCAAGTCGACGCTCGTGAAGATCGCGGTCGGCCTCGTGCGCCAGACGAACGGCAGCGCCGAGGTGGCGGGCGCACGCGCCGGATCGCGTGCCGCGCGCGGGTCGCTCGGCTATCTCGCCGAGCTCTTCCGCTTCCCCGGCTGGTACACGGCGAACGAGGTGCTGGAGCTGCACCAGCGGCTCGCCGGCTCGCGCGGCGGCGCCGCCGAGCGCGCGCGGCTGCTCGACCTCGTCGCGCTCTCGGACGCATCGGGCCGGCGCGTCGACGGCATGTCGAAGGGCATGCAGCAGCGGCTCGGGATCGCGCAGGCGCTCGTCGGCGAGCCGCGCCTGCTGCTCCTCGACGAGCCGACGTCGGCGCTCGATCCCGTCGGCCGCCGCACGGTGCGCCTGCTGCTCGAGGAGCTGCGCGATCGCGGCGTGTCGGTGCTGCTCAACTCGCACCTGCTCTCGGAGATCGAGCTCGTCTGCGACCGCGTCGCGATCCTGCTCGCGGGCGAGGTCGTCGCAGCGGGAAGCCCGGCCGAGCTGGCGCGGCCGCGCGGCGTCGAGCTCGAGACCGACGAGGGCGTTCGCCTCGTCGCGGGCGCGTCGCGCGAGGACGCTGCGAGGCTCGTCGCCGAGGCCGTCGCCGCGGGACGCCAGGTGTACGGCGTGCGCGTGCTCACGTCGACCCTCGAGGAGACCTACCTCGAGGCGGTCGGAGGGGAGACGGACTGAGAACCGTCTTCGTCATCGCCGAGTACGGCTTCCGCGAGGCGGTGCGGCGGAAGGTGTTCGCCGTCGTGCTCGTGCTGACGGCGGTGTTCCTGTTTCTGTTCGGGCTCGCGAACCACTTCGTCTTCCGCGAGCTTGCGAACATCTCGCCGCCGCAGGACATACACGTCGACTCGCGGACGTTCGCGGGCGCGTTCCTCGTCGGGCTCGCGATGTTCGCGACGCTCTTCCTCGGCGTCGTGCTCGCCGTGTTCCTCACGCTCGGCGTCGTCTCCGGCGATGCAGAGCGCGGCCTGCTGCAGCCGCTCGTCGTTCGCCCGATCGGCCGCGCGACGCTGCTGCTGTCGCGGTTCCTCGGTGCCGGCCTCGTCTGCGTCGCGTACGTGCTCGGCGTCTACTTCATCGCGCTGTCGATCACCGGCGTCACGGGGCACTGGTGGCCCGATCGCATCGCGTGGCCGGGTGTCGAGCTCGCGGGCGGCGTGCTCGTGGTGATCGCGCTGTCGCTGCTCGGTTCGGTGGTGCTCTCCTCGACGGCAAACGGAATCGCTGTCTTCATGCTCTTCGGCTCGGGCCTCGTCGCCGGGCTACTTGGCTCGATCGGCCATGCGCTCAACTCACACTCGATCAAGCATGCGTCGACGATCGCGTCATGGGCGCTGCCGTTCGAGGCGCTCTATCAGGACGGGCTGCGCATGATCACCGAGCACACGTCCGGCCTCACGGGCTTCCTGCTGCAACTCGGCCCGTTCGGCGGCGCCTACGTGCACGGGTGGGGGATCCGTGCGTGGGCCGCCGTGTATCTCGTCGCGGTGCTCGCCGCGGCAATCGGCCTCTTCTCGCGCAAGAACCTCTAGCTCGAGGCGACGGCCTCGCCCGCTCTAGAACGGACTGCCTGGCTTTAGGAGCGGCTTTGCGCTAAACTTCTCGCAAGAATAGCCGATGAGTTAGGCAAAATTCTTGCGAAATTGGCAATAGCCCGTGGATGAGCACCACGACGGAGGGAGGTCCCAGATGGAGTTTCGGTCGGACGAGAGGATCGGGCAGCGGATCGAGGCGTTGCGAGGCGAACTACCGCAGCGCGAACTTGCTGAAGCGGTCGGGATGGATCCGACTGCTCTCAACAAGGCAATTGCCGGCAAGCGACGCCTCAACCTGAACGAGATTGTCTCCATCGCGTCCTGCCTCGGCGTCGAGCCCGAGTCGCTCATCGCTGAGGAGGGCCCGGTCTTTGCGATGCGCGCAGGCAATGATGACGAGGCAATTGACTCTGCTGTTGAGGAGTGCTCGCACGTAATCGAGGACTTCCTCACCTTCGAGTCCCTCGTCGGTCGCTCCTAAGCGAGCGATGGTAGCGACGAGTCCGGTTGCGGCCGCGCGATTTGCGCGCTCCGAACTTGGAGTCGGGGATGACTCCCCGCTTACTGACGTCCTGCGCTTGATCGAATCGGTAGGGCTCGCGCCCGTCACGGTGCTCCCTCTCCCGGATGGTGTCGCCGGTGCCTACGGGAAAAAGTCGGGCCGCGGGTTCATTTTCGTGTCGAGCAACGACCATCCCCCTCGCCGCCGATTCACCCTGGCGCATGAGTACGGACATCACTTCTTGAATCACGTCAGCGCTGTCGACCGTGAGGAGGACATCTACGGCGACCCGAAAAACCGGCGAGAGCGGGACGCAAACGCTTTCGCGGCCGAGTTCCTCGCGCCGAGGAACGCGATAGAGAAATGGATGGAGGCGCGCCAATACGGCAAGGTCGACCTGAAGGTGCTCGTAGATCTGGCCACGTCATTCGGGATCAGCGCGCAAGCTGCGAGGTATCGGCTCGCGGAAGCGCGATTCATTCCGCGTGTCGCCGATCAGAAGCGTCTCGATGCCTCCATCTCCTCTGGCGAGCACCTTCAGTTGCAGCGTCGAGAGGCAATCGCCGAGTTCGCTGACTCACTTGCCCTCGAGCGCATCGAGATCGGTGGACGCCGAATGCCCGAGCGCCTCCGGCTGAACGTCATTCGGAGCTACGAGCACGGTCTTGCAAATGTAGATCGCGCGGCCGCAGCGCTTCGCCAATCGGCCGACGAGCTCGCAGCAGAGTTTGCGACTCTCGGAATCGCGCCGATTCCGGACGACGACGAGCCCGACTACTGATGCATTTCGCGCACAGCGCGCGCAAGGTCATGCTCGACACGAGCCCGTTCCGGCGTTTTCTCGACGTAGATCTCTTCCTCGAGCTCCATGGATATCTCGGCAAGAGGGCATTCGTCGTCGCGGAGGTAATGGCTGAATTGTGTGACGTTGCTGGTTACCGTCGTCACGCTGCTCTGAAGATGACTCTCAGCGCCACTCCCCCGTGGCCGCAGGTGACTCCGCCGCCGCCGCTCGACGTGGAGGAGGAGATCCTGCGGATTCAGAGCGAAATGCGTCCCGCGGGCCGGAGTGGCGACGAGCAAGTGAATCTCGGCGAGATCGCGACGGTTGTGATCGGCGCTCAGCTGAACTTTCCTCTGATCGTCGCCGACGATGACCTCGCGAAGCGGCTCGCGAAGCCGCGTGGCCTCCCGCGGATCTCAACCGCGATGCTCGCGGTTGAGATGACTCTGCATGGAGCGCTCGATGACACCCAAGGGTTTGCCGCCTATGACTGCGCTACACCCGTTGGAGTCGGTCGGTCTGAGTTCGAAGCGGCGATCGATCGCGCCAGAAGCGCCTCACGATAGGGCCAGCGGCTCTTCAGTGTCCCCTCGCTTCGGTGTCTCCGATGGTCATCAGCCGGCGACCGCGATCTCGCCGGCGAGCCGCGAGTTCTGCGCGATCAGCGCCTTGTTCGCGTGCTGCGTGCGGCCGCCGCTCTCGCGGTGGAGATACGAGAGCACGTACGGCGTCACGCCCTGGCCCGAGACGCCGTCGTCGTACGCCGCGCGCAGCGCCGCCTCGATCAGCGGCTCGACGTCGTCGAGCGGCTCGTCGGGCGGCCGGCCGAGCAGGAGACCGCCGCCGCCGAGCTCCCAGTGCGTGCGCGCGACCTGCGCCGCCTCGCCTGCCGATTCGACGCGCGCCGACACGTTCGGGCCGCCGGCCGCTGCGTAGAAGAGCGGCAGCGTATCGACGCGGAAGCCGAGCACCGGGACACCGAGCGACTCGAGCAGCTCCGACGTCGCCGGCACGTCGAGCAGCGACTTCACGCCGGCCGACACGACGAGCGCGGGCGTGCGGGCGAGCTGCGCGAGGTCGGCGGAGACGTCGGGCGGATCGGGGAAGCCGCGGTGCACGCCGCCGAGACCGCCCGTCGCGAGCCAGCGGATGCCCACCGCGCGCGCGACCGCGAGCGTGCCGCCGACCGTCGTCGCACCGACCGCGCCCTGCACGGCGGCCGCACCGAGATCGCGCGGGCCGACCTTGCGCGCGTCGGCGCCGAAGCGCGACAGCTCGTCCTCGGTGAGGCCGACGACGATCTCGCCGTCGAGCACGCCGATCGTCGCGGGCACCGCGCCGGCCGCGCGTACTTGCCGCTCCGATTCGAGCCCGACCTCGACGCCCTCGCCGGGCGGGAAGCCGTGCGCGACGAGCGTCGTCTCGAGCGCCACCGCCGCGTCGCG
>JANMWV010000599.1:0-1623 GCA_031394165.1 Actinomycetes bacterium | reverse complement strand
CTCGAACACGATCTGGATGTTGGAGACGTGGTGGCTCGTCGCGGCGAACGTCCGCTCGAGGCCGACGGCGATCGTCGTGGCGATCGCGGCGGAGCCGGCGATCGTGGGCGCCTCGGGGCCGTAGTCGACGGTTGCGTCGTCGGTGAACAGCGCCGCGACCTCGTCCGGCTCGTTGTTGTCGAAGTGGAAGCAGTAGGCGTGGATCAGGTCGGCGATCGCCCCGCGGGCGGCGACCTCTCGCAGCACGTCGGCGGCCTCCATCGCCCAGCGCCTACGCGTCGCCGCTTCGGTCGGCGGTCTCGGCCGCATGGCCGTGCCGCCGGAGCAGGTCGGCGATCGCGTCCTCGGCGAACCGGAGGCCGTCGTGCATGCCGAGCCTGTACGGAGCGGTGCCCTTGGCGTCGTTGAAGTCGATCTCCTCGGCGATGCGCGCGAGCAGCTCCTGCAGCCCGTCTGCGAGATTCGCACCGGGTTCGGCGACCCTCTCGCCCTGCGACGCTGCGAGGGAGTTGCCCGGTGGCTCGATCACGTCGCGCTCTCCCGATACGCGTGGGCGAGCTCGGCGAGAGCGTCCGGGTCGAAGCCGACGATGTGACGGTCGCGCCAGAACAGCTGCGGCACCACCAGCTGCTCGGTGCGCGCGGCGAGCTCTTCGCGCGCCGCGTCGCTGCCACGGATGTTGCGATCGTCGAACGGGATCTCGTTGTCGGAGAGAAACTCCCTCACGCGGCAGCACTCCTGTCAGGTGGGGGTTCGCGCCTCGGTGTTGAGCGAGTAGAGCACGACCTGCAAGTCCATCGAATGCCTCCGACCTTGATCGTCCGACCCACACGCAACGCTAGCAGGGAGGTGAGCAGCGAATGACGTTCTCGATCGACGCCGTCGACGCACACGCGGAGGGCCAGCATGGTCGCGTCGTCGTGGGCGGAGTGGGCAAGCTTGCCGCGCCGGGCGCGACGATGTTCGAGAAGATGAAGTACTTCGAGGAGCACGGGGACTGGTTCCGCCTGCTGATGCTGCGCGAGCCGCGCGGCTATCCGCGCTCGTGCGTGAACGTGCTCCTGCCCCCGACCGACCCGCGTGCCGCCGCCGGCTTCGTGATCATGGAGCAGTCGGCGCTGTACGCGACGATGTCGGGGACGAACCTGATGATCGTGACGACCGTGCTCCTGGAGACCGGCCTGCTGGAGATGTCGGAGCCGGAGACGACGTTGCTGCTCGAGGTGCCGGCGGGCCTGATCGAGGTTCGCGCGCGCTGCGAGGGGGGCCGCGTGAGGCTCGTCGAGTTCGAGAACGTCGCATCGTTCGCGACCGCGGTCGACGTCCCCGTGGAGATCCCCGGTCGGGGGACGGTGCGTGTCAGCGTGGCCTGGGGCGGCATGGCATGCGCGGTCGCCGACGCTGAGGCGCTCGGTGTCGAGCTCGTGCCCGACCAGGCCCGCGACGTCGGTGAGGCGATGATCGCCGTCTGTGCGGCTGCGCGCGAGCAGATCGGCTTCCGGCACCCGGTCAACGACGAGCTGACGGAGATCGAGGCGGCAGTGGTGATGGGCCGCCCCCGGGACACGCGGAATCACGCCCGCCAGACCGCCGGTGTTCCGTCCGGGCAGATGGATACATCTC
>JANMWV010000577.1:0-6755 GCA_031394165.1 Actinomycetes bacterium | reverse complement strand
GGCGCTGCCGTTCACCGACAACGTCGCGGTCGTGAAGCACGGGACGACGTACGAGGTCGTCTTCCAGGGCAAGTTCCGGCACGTCGCGATCGCGTACATCGACCTGTCCAGCCTGACGGGCGGTACCGCGCGCGTCGCGACCCGCGTGAACGGGATCGACTATTACAGCGTCGACACGCTCAACATCACGCTCGGCAGCGGCAACGACGTCGTCAACGTCCAGGGCACCTCGGCCGTCACGAACCTCAACACGGCCGCCGGCAACGACCGCGTCTATGTGTCTTCGCTCGCGGACGTCACTCAGGCGACGAGGCCCGACTTCATCGCCGGCACCCTCGCGAACATTGGCGGCACGCTGAACATCGACGGCGGCACCGGCCACCAGACGCTCATGATCAGCGACCAGGCCTCGACCGTGGGCGACGCGAACGCGCTCGTCACGAGGAACTTCGCCGAGGCCTCGGCGCGCGACGCGAACGTCGCCGCAGCCGCAGAGATCTACATGCTCGGCTTCACGCCGGGGACCGCAGGGATCACGTACCGCGTCGCTCCGACGGGTGACTTCGGCGGCGGCATCACGGTGTGGACGGGTCTCGCGCGCGACGTGATCACCGTCAAGGCTTCCCATAGGCGCTCGTCGCTGGGCGTCAACGAGATCACTGCGCTCAACACGGGCCTCGGCGACGACAACGTCACCGTCATGCTCTCGAGCGCCGCCGACGGCCCGTTCGTGCTCGATACCCAGGGTCAGGATCAGAACCTGCTGCAGTGGGGCGCCCCGTTCTTCACGGGCGATTACAACACCGTCGCGGACGTCCTCGCGACGTTCATCGACGGCTCGCCGCTCAGCGCGACGCGCTGGGTCGAGGATGCCGCTGCCGGCTACGTCGGCCTCGCGATCCCGGCGACGGGCTCGACGGCCACCGTCGGGGTTGACCACACCGTCGTCCAGGCGTTCAAGCTCAGCTCCACGACGATTGCGCTCCAGCCGGCGCTGGCGCTGCAGGCCGGCGACATCGTGGGCGTCACGATCAACGGCGTCCTGGTGCCGGCCGTCCAGTTGGGTGTCAACATCGCAACCAACACCGTCACGGTGACCTCGAGCCTGCTCCGGCCGGTCGGCTCCCTCGCGCTGCTGACGATCGTCCGGCACAGCTCCCAGAGCTTCGGCCCGCTGCCGTCGCTCCCGCTGACGGACAACGACACGGTCGATGCCCACACCTCGACGCTCCCGCTGATCATCTTCGGCGGCCGCGGCAACGACACGATCACGGGCGGCAGCGGTGGCGACACGATCTTCGGCGACCGCGGCCGCGTCCTCTACTTCGACCCGGCAACCACGCCGGTGTTCCCGACGGGCACGATCACCGCGACCGATCTCGCGGCCCTCGAGGCGGCCGCGACGACCGTCCGCGGCCGCGGCGGGCCCGGTGACAAGACCGACGCAATCGCGCGCCTCTACGGCCTGGCGATCACGATCGACCCGACGATCGGAGGCACCGACATCATCACCGCCACCGGCGCGGGCAACGACGTCATCTTCGGCGGCACCGCCACCGACACGATCGACGCTGCGCAAGGCAACAACATCGTCGTCGGTGACAGCGGCTTCGTCGACACGGTCTCGCGCGATGCGAACCCGGCCTCGATCGACCGCATCTGGTCGACCGACTTCGGCACGGGCGCGCGCGACATCATCACGACCGCGGACGGCACCGACGTGATCGTCGGCGGCGGCGGCGGCGACCAGATCACCGCGGGCAACGGCCGCAAGCTCATCACAGGCGACAGCGCGAAGATCGATCGCGCCGCTGCGACCTCGCCGAACTTCGGAGCGCTCCCGCTCGTCGTCGGGCGCATCGAGTCGCTCGCGACCGCGATCGGCGGCAACGACACGGTCAACGCCGGCACGGGCGACGACATCGTCGTCGGCGGCATCGGTGCTGACGGCATCACGCTCGGGAACGGCAACAACGTGGTGGTCGGCGACAACGCGGTCGTCGTCTACGACGCATCCCTGATGACGGCTGCCGACAGAGCGATCGGCGACGCGTCGGCGCTGACCTTCGACACCGATGCCTCGACGCTCGACTTCGTGGCGACGATCGCGCCTGCGGACGGCGGCGGCATCGACACGATCACCACCGGTGTGGGCAACGACACGATCATCGGCGGCGACGCCGGCGACACGATCGCGGCCTCGAACGGCAACAACGTGGTCGTCGGCGACAACGGCATGATCGCGCTGAACAGCGGCCGGCTCCTCCAGATCCTCAACACGGAGACCGGCGCCGACGTCTCGAGCCACGGCGGCGTCGATACGATCACGACGGGCACGGGCGACGACACCATCCTCGGCGGCCTCTTCGGCGACGACATCCGGGGCGGCAACGGCAACAACGTGGTGGTCGGCGACAACGCACAACTCGACTACCTCAGCAGCCTCGGCATCCTGCTGCTCGTCACCCCGATCGCGAACCAGTTCGGCGGCGACGACACGATTCGCACAGGCAACGGCCAGGACGTGCTGCTGGGCGGCACCCGCGACGACGCGATCGACGGCGGCGCGAACCGTGACCTGATCTTCGGCGACAACGCGATCCTCGACCGGCGCACGCATCTGAACGACTTCACGAGCAAGCGCTTCCAGTTCCTGTCGGGCACCCAGCTCTACGGCACGAGCGTCAACGGCTCGCCCTCCGGGACGCTTCTGACGACCGGCGCGCCGCAGCTCGATCCGACGGGTGTCGCCTGGTGGAACGACTTCGTGATCACGCTCGTCGACCACGCCTTCGGCACCTCGACCGCGCTCTACGGCAACGACTACCTCGCCGGCGGCGCGGACGACGACATGATCTTCGGCGAGCTGGGCAACGACACCATCCAGGGCGACGGCTCGATCGACCTCGTGTCGACCGGCGGCGCCGCGTCGTGCACCACAGGCGGCCATCCCGGCACGGCGACGGTCGGCGCCACCCGAGTCGGTGCCTGCCGCGACGCCGGAAACAACCTCCTGCTGAGCCCGTCCGCCGACAACTACCTCGGCACGGTCGACGGCATGGATTACATCGAGGGCGGCGGTGGCGACGACGTGATCTTCGGGAACCAGGGCCAGGACGACCTGATCGGCGGCAGCTCCTCGTTCTTCGGCCTGACGACCCCGACCCAGCGGCCGGACGGCTCAGACCTGATCTTCGGCGGCTCCGCCACCGACATCGGCCGGAACGGCGACGGCAACACCACCGCGGCCGGCCATGCCGCAGATTCCGACTTGATCCTCGGCGACGACGGCAACATCGTCCGGATCGTCCGCGCGACGGGCGTCCCGGCGACCCCGACCGCCTTCGTCGCCTTCACGTACGACAACTACTCGGTGACCGCGAAGATCGTCGTGCGCGGCGCGGTGCTGCTCGACTACACCCCGGGCGGCCCGGACTACGTCGGTAAGACCCCGGCGACGATCGGCGACAACGGCGCGGCCGACGAGCTCCACGGCGAGGCGGGCGATGACTTCATCTACGGCATGACCGGCAACGACGTCCTCTTCGGTGAGGCCCAGAGCGACGACCTGATCGGCGGCTGGGGCAACGACTGGATCTCTGGCGGCACCGGCGACGACGGCATTCTCGGCGACGACGGCCGCATCTTCACGAGCCGCAACGGCTTGAGCGAGCCGCTGATCGGACTGACCACGGCGACCGTCCAGACGCAGATCACGACGCCCGGCAACGTCCAGCAGGCGACGATCTACACGACCGGCCTGCTGAACAAGACCGTTGACCTGACGCCGTACAACGTCGATCCGAACACGGCGGGGCAGAACACGCTCTTCGTCGCGCGCTACTCCGACGACATCCTCTACGGCGGGCTCGGCAACGACTCGATCCACGGCGGCTCCGGCAACGACGCGATCTCGGGCGCCGAGGCGCTGATCGAGTCGTACACGCAAGTCGAGAACTCGACGACGCTCGCCCTGACCGGCATCCGCCGGAGCGACTATGGCCATCCGTTCAACCCGGGCGACGCCCTCCGCTACAACCCGGACGACATCGACGCGAGGAGGGTCGACCCGACGCGGCGCTCTGGCGAGTTCGCGCTCTACGACGAGTACGACCCGCTGCGCAAGATCCAGCTCAACGCTGACGGCACGCTCTCGAAGACGGGCAGCGGCCTCGAGTGGATCCTCAACTTCAACGCCAACGAAGGCCCGGTGTTCAACGACGTGACGTACGGCCCGGCGAACAGCGACGGCAACGACGCGATCTTCGGCGACCTCGGCAACGACTGGATCGTCGGCGGCACCGGTCGCGACGACATGTACGGCGGCTGGGGCAACGACCTGATCAACGCCGACGACGTTCTCACCACCAACGGCGGGCTCAACGACACGACCGACACCCATCCGACGTACGAGGATCGCGTCTTCGGCGGCGCGGGCCGGGACTACATGATCGCGAACACGGGCGGCGACCGGCTGATCGACTGGGTCGGCGAGTTCAACACCTTCCTCGTCCCGTTCGCCCCGTTTGGTGCAGCGACGATCAGCCGCGCACTCCAGCCGCAGCTCCAGGAGTTCCTGTATGCCCTGTCGAAGAACGATGGCGCCGACCGCACCCGCGCGTTCGACACCGGTGGCGACGCGACCCGCAACGGCGAGCCCGACGGCGAGCTCGGCCTCGTGATCCAGAAGGACTTCGCGTGGCATGACCAGACGGGCGCGCCCACTGACCCGCAGGCAGGCAACATCCCGGGAGGCCGCCGCGACGTCCTCCGCACCGCGAGCTTCAACAGCAATCAGTTCGACGGCTTCTACGTCGACAGCGGCTACTTCGCGGTCGCCAACGGCGTCCTCTCCGTCGCCGCTGCATCGCTCGGCCAGGATGCCGCCGCCGTCTTCCAGATCGGCGATGCGCTGCCGAGCTACTTCGAGGTGCAGGCGTCGATCGCGACCGACAAGCCGACGGCGGGCTGGAAGTCCAACTCGTACATCATCTTCGACTACGAGGACAAGGTGAACTTCAAGTTCACCGGTATCGACATCGCGATCAACAAGCTCGTCATGGGCCACCACGACGCCACCGGCTGGGTCGTGGACACGCAGACGCCGTTCCTAGCCAAGCCGAACGTCTTCTACAACCTGTTGCTCTCGGTGAACGGGCTCACCGCGACGCTCGTCGTCAACAACGCCACTGCGTTCTCGATGGCGTACGCGGCGCGCGTGATCAACGGCTACAGCTACGGCCTCAACTGGGGTCTCGTCGGCTTCGGTTCGAACAACTCGAAGGGTCTCGTCGACAACGTCACGGTTCAGATCTTGCCGCCGCAGATCACCTATACGAATACCGAGGACTTCTCCGACGGCGTCGCCGATCTGCTCACTGCGGGGTCGGCCGGCACGTGGGCGGTCGCAAATGGCCGGATCAGCGGCACACCCGCGTCGTCGGGCGCTGCCGCCTACGACCTGGTGGCCCTGCCGGGTCTCGCGAACCTCAAGACTTCGTCGTATCTCGACGTGAACGCGGTCGTGAACACGCGCAGCCGCGCCGGCTTCGTCTTCGACTGGTACTCCGCCACCGATTACAAGTGGGCAGTGATCGACGTCGCAGGCGCCATCTCCGTCGGTCACACGACCGCGCGCTCGGGACGCGTCACGGACAAGAGCGTGGCCGTGACCGTCCTCGCCGGCACGGACTACACGTTCGATCTCTCGCTCAAGGGCTCGACCGTCAGCATCAACCTCGGCAGCGGCCTGGCGATGCTCGGCTACGTCTTCAACTCGGTCACTGTCGACGGCCGCTTCGGCCTCCTCGACTACGGCGCCACGAGCTTCGACAACATGCTCGTGAAGACCGACGATCCGGCATTCCTGACGACGAAGCCGGCGCTCCTCGCCGATCCGGCCGCGGTGGTCACGACGACCCCGCTGGTGGGCCTCACGGACTCGGCACTCGCCCCGGTCGTCGCTGCAGCGAAGCAGCGGTGGGTCGTGAGCGGTCTGCTCGACCAGGCCCAGCTCGCTCGCCTCGAGGCGGCGCAGGTGTCGGTTGGCGATCTCCTCGGCACCGCGCTTGGCCTCACGAGCGGCACCCGCGTCACGATCGACCGCTACGCCCGCGGTTTCAGCTGGTTCGTCGACCCGGCGCCGCTCCGCGACGAGGAGCTCGGATTCGCGGGAGTCGACCTCCTGACGGTGGTCATGCACGAGCTCGGCCACGCCGTGGGCCTCGAGCACGACGACGGGCTCGAGCTCATGGCGGCGACCCTCAGATCCGGGGAGCGCCGCCTGCCGCCCGCTGGACGCGCAGTGCCTGCCGCATTGCCCACCATCGGCCATACGGCGGGCCTCATCCGCTCGGGCAGCGGTTCCGTGGTTGTCCGGCCGTCCGTAGCCGGGCTCATCGCCCCGCCGAAGCCTGTCCGGGTGGCATCCCACTCGCTGCGGCCGCGCACGCACGTGCACCGCCTTCACGTGCGCGTCTGAATCACACCGCACTGGTCCAACGAGCCGCGTCGGATAGGCCGAACGGCTTATTGCAACCAACCGTTGCGGCATGGGGATCGTCCACGTACCGCTGGGGAGCGGGCACAACACACGGGGAGAGGGGTAGCGACACGTCGCTCCGGTCGCCACGCTGACTACCAGGCGCAGTACGACTCGAACGACCCGTACCGGCCGCCGCAGGCAGCCAGGTTCCGACCGACGGCAACGACCACCTCTTCGGCGACCTCGGCAACGACTCGTTCGCCGACCCGGG
>JANMWV010000537.1:0-5985 GCA_031394165.1 Actinomycetes bacterium | reverse complement strand
GGCGCTGCGCCGAGCCACGGCCCGATGTACGGGATCAATTCGGTGATGGCGACCCAGACGCCGAAGAGCAGCGCGTACTTGCCGCCGTTCGGCAGCAGGCCGACGACGCCGAGCATCCAGAGGCCGAAGCCCGCGCTCGCGCCGATGATCAGCGAGAGCGCGATCTGCCCCTTCACGTAGCTCGCAAGCGCACGCTCCATCCGTTCGATCAACGGCGTCGAACCCGGTCTCGGCGGGAACCGCCGGTCGATCGAGGCCGCGAGCCGGTGCATGTCGAGCAGCATGTACACCGACACCACGATCACGAGCACGATGCTGAACAGCAGGCCGACGACCGCGAGGCCCGCACCCTCCGCCCAGTTCAGCGCCTTCGTCGTGTACTTCTCGACGTCCTTCGTCCCGATCGAGTCGAGGAACTTCGTGCCCTGCTTCTCGACCCTGACGCGCTTCAGGTGATGCGAGTCGAGCCAGAACTGGAAGCGCGTGAGGTCCTGCACCGCACCCGTCTCGTAGGGGTGTCCGGAGGCGACCGTAAAGTAGTTGTCGATCCTGTGACTGGCGTGGCGCGTCTGTTGCACCACGACCGTCGCCAGAGCGATGACCGCGAGTGCCACCGCAGCGGCGAACGACAGATACACGATCGCGACTCCCAGGCCGCGCGGGATCCACACCCTCCCGAGGCCGCGGACGAGCGGGTTGAGCAGGAGCGCGATCAGGAGTGCCACGAGGAAGAGGAAGACCACGTGACGCACCGCACCCGCCACGATCCAGACGAGGAGGAGCACCAGCGGGAGCCCCACGAGCTGGATCCAGCGCGGAATCTCGATGCGCGCGGGATCAGGCGTCCGGCGCGCGTCAGCCGGTTTGAAGGAAGCGGCCGGCATGCGAGCGATGGTACAGCGGAGGTCCGCCGGATTCGGGACGACGCCTGGGGTTGGAGCTTCCTCGAGGACGGCGGCCTGGCCCTCGACCGCCACGAGCTCTGGGTCGAACCTCAGCCCAGCGTGAGACAGGTGTCACGAAGTCAAGTGTCACGAGGTATCTGGGTTGCCCGGTTGTCGGAGTCGTCCACGTCGGATACGGTGGCCCTCGACATGCCGTCCTCACGCCCCAACCGGAGGCGGCGCGTCGAACGTCGGGAGGTGCGCACCGCGCGCAGAGCCCGCCGCTTCGCGCTCCTCACCCTGCTGGCGATCGTGCTCGTGATCGCCCTCTTGTTGACCGCTTTTGGCGGAGGGGCAGCGCAAAACTTCAAACGCATCTCGGTCACCGGCCTCGCCGCGTCCACGCAGACGCAGCCGTATCCGCAGATCCTGGCCGTGCGCGGGCCGGTGCGCCTGCAGATGCCAATCGAGCAGAGCCGCTCGACCGCGATCGGCTATCACTCCGCCGACGACGGCGCGATGACGCTCGCACCGCTCGGGCGGCAGGCGAACGCAGGCGTCTTGCAGCGCGTGTTCCACGCCGTGTTCGGAGGCGGCGGCGGGCATCCGCTCTGGTATCAACTCGACGGCGGCTCGACGTCCGCGCTCGACGTGGGGGCGAGCCCCGGCACCGATGTGTACTCGCCGGTCGACGGCACCGTAGTCGGCGTCGCGCCGTACGTCGTCGCCGGCCATCGCTTCGGCTCGCGGATTGACATCCAGCCGCAGAGCGCTCCGTCGCTCGTCGTCTCGCTGACGCAGCTTCGGTCCGATCCGGCGATCACCGTCGGCACGAACGTCGTCAGCGGCCGGACGAAGATCGGTGCAGTCGTGAACCTCGCTCCATACGAGCGGCAGGCACTTGCACACTTCACGAACGACGCGGGCAACCACGTGTCCGTCGAAGTGCGGCCGGCCGCCGCACTGGTCCTCAACTGAGAGTCCTCTTCCTCGCCGACGTCTTCGGCCCTGCAGGCCGACGGGCGATCGAGCAGCGCCTTCCAGGATTGCGGGAGGAGCTCGGCGCCGACGCCTGCATCGTCAACGGCGAGAACATCGCCGACGGCGCGGGGATCACGCCGAAGCTCGCCGACCGCCTGCTCGCATCCGGAGCCGACGTCGTGACACTCGGGAATCACACGTTCCGCCGCGACGGGATCGGCAACTACCTCGCGTCGAGCGAGCGCGTGATCCGTCCGGCCAACCAGGGAGTGCTGACGCCGGGACGCGGCCTCGCCTCGTTCACGGCGCGCAACGGTGTCAACGTCGCCGTCGTGAGTCTGCTGGGCTCGATCTCGCTCGACACGCCGGTTTCGCCGTGGGAGGTCGTCGACGGGCTCGTCGACGACGCGCGCGCACTCGCTCCGGTCGTGATCGTCGACTTCCACGCAGAGGCGACGAGCGAGAAGATCGCCATGTCTCGCTGGCTCGACGGAAAGGTCACCGCAGTGATCGGCACGCACACGCATGTGCAGACGAACGATGCCCGCATTCAACCCGGCGGCACCGCCGCGCTCACCGATGCCGGCATGACCGGGGCGCACGACTCGGTGATCGGCGTCGAGGCCGAGCTCGCGATCCGACGCATGCGCACGCGCATGCCGGTGCGCTTCCAGCCTGCCGAGGGCGACGTGCGCCTCGAAGGCGTCGTGATCGACTGCTCAGACGACGGCCGCGCGACCGCGATCACGCTCGTCCGCGTCCAAGTCTGAATCACTATCTGGCGGCCAGAGCAGGACGGCGAGCAGCGCGACGACGAGCAAGTCGCGCGCGACGACAAGCCAGGTGAGCCACGGCACGAAGGTGGTGTAGTACTGGTAGTAGCGGTACGGCTCCCAGATCTGCGTCAGCCCGAGGAGGACGAGCAGCAGCGCGCCGGCGCGGATTCCTCGCCGCCCGCCGACGAGCGGCACGAGCGGGATCAGCCAGACGAGGTACTGCGGCGAGAAGACCTTCGAGAAGGCGATGTAGGCGGTGACCGCCGCAACGCAGGCGATCACGAGCTGCTCGCGCGTGCGCCCACGGCGGGCGTACAGCCAGTAGACGGCGAGCAGCGCGACGAGCGTCGCCACGCCTGAGAGCGACGCGGCGAGATCCGGCCCGGAGCCGCTGAGATTGTCGGAGCCTGCGCGCTTGACCACGTGCAGGTGCACCCCGAAGAGGTGGTGCGCCGCGGCGAACAGCACAGCACCGAGACTCTCGACCTGGAGCGGCCGCACGACCTGCCGGTGCAACGCCCACGCGAATCCGTGTGGAGCGACGGCGACGAACGGGGCCGAGATCGCGGCAGCGACCGCAACAGCGAGGGCAGCACCCTGCGCGGCGCCGCGCGCGCCACGCGCACGCCAGAGCTCGATCAGGGCGAGCGGAATGAACAACGCCGGATACACCTTCGTCGCGGCGCCGGCCGCCGCGAGTCCACAGCCGAGCAAGGGCCGCCGCGCGGCGAGCGCCGCAACAGCGGCGACGGCGAGCAGCGCGGGCAAGTAATCGTAGCGCGAGAACGCGATCGGCCCGAGGAGCGCAGGAGCGATCCCTGCGACAGACAACGCCGCATACGCGCGCCGGCGAGACGCGCCGAGTTGCGCGAGCGCCCAGGCCATCGCCACGAGTGCGGCGACGCCGATCACCAGCAGCTCGGCCCGGAACCAGAAGAAGTACGTGCTGTGGTACCCCGCCAGCTTCCGCAGATACACGGGCACCATGAAGGTCGGCAGCGCACCGGGTGGATACTCGATGTGGAAGTCGCGGTACGGCACCTGGTGGTTCGTCATCAGGTTGCCCCAGTTCTCGTAGAAGCGGACGTCGCCGTACAGCCAGATCTTGAACGCGGGCAGAAACGAGACGAAGAGCCACGACGCGACGAACACCGCGACACCCGCGAGCAGCGGGCGGCGAAGCTCAGCCGGCAGGCACGAGCTGGGGCGTCTCATCATCGTCCTCGTGTGGGCGGTGCACAGCGACGGGCACCAGCAGCGCGATTGCGGCGAACGGGAAGAACCACGGGATGTACGTGTAGAGCCAGTACGTGAGCACGAGCTCGAAGCCGGCGAGCAGCGTGAGGGTGAGCGCGGCGAGCTGCAGCGGCGACTTGCGCCGCGGCACGAAGGCGACCGCGAGCGAGCCCGCGACGAGCAGCGCCTGGAGGACGTGCTGGACGAGCTTCAGATCGGGGAGGCCGCGCGCGTAGTACTGCTTCCAGTCCCAGAGCGAGAACGGCGAGTCGCGTCCGACCTGCCACGTCACCGACCGGTGCCAGAAGACCCGAAGCTCGTGCAGCGGGCTCGGCTCGAGCAACACGACCGAGAACGCGGCGAGCGTCGCCGCCGCGAAGCCGGCGATGAACCTGCGCGACGGGCGCCGCCCCGGATACGTCAGCCAGAGCGGTGCGACGATCAGCGCGGCGAACTTCGTCCAGCCCGAGAGCGCGCCGAACACGCCGCGCCCCACAGGTGACGACATGAGCCAGAAGCCGAAGATCAGCAGGCACGGCATGACCGTGTCGTTCGTGTTGGAGCTCGACGCGTACTGCGTGAACGGATACGCCGCCCACGCGAACGCCAGCGTCGCCGCCAGCCGGAAGCCGCCGAAGCGCCTGCCGACGAGCCACAGCCCGAGCATGCTCAGCAGATCGAACGCAATCGACGTGAAGTGCGCCGCCGGAAGGTCGTCCCACTTGCCACTCCAGCCGCGCGCGAGATACCCCGGGATGTACGCCTCGTACGCGACCGGCCCGTACGTGTCGCCCTGCGGGTTCGCCGACTCGCAGCGGCCGTTCGTCTGGATGCGCTCGCGTGTCTCGCCGGCGGCGTCGGACGGACCGCACGCCTTCAGCTTCTCCTCGACCGGGAAGTGCCCCCACGGTGCCTCGCCGTGCACGATGCGCTCCGCGCCGATGACGCCGGAGTAGCCGACGTCGATCACGTTCGACGCCTGCACGTTGAGGCCGATGCGGAACCCGGCGAGGAACACGGCTGCGGCGAGCAGGATCCATGCGGGCCACAGCGCCCGCGTGTGCGAGCCGCGGCCCGTCGCTCCGATCCAGACGCCGCGTGCGATGACCCACACGAGCGCCGGATAGAAGAGCGGCACGGCGGTGAGGATGTCGCCGTGGTTGAAGTACCAGAGCGACGCCGTCGGCGACAGCAGCATCAGCAGGTCGAGGTTGCGCACCGACAGGGGCCGGCGCAGGTCGGCGAGGCCGAGCAGGAAGACGAGGCAGAACGCGCCCCAGACCCACGGGTCGTTGATCTTGTCGCCGCCGAACGCTCCCTTGTAGCCGCGGCCCATCTTCCACGCGACCTGCGGGCCGGTCCACGCCTCGAGGACGACGCCGCTCGTATCGTCGACCCGTCCCTCGGCGATCTCGCCCGCCTTCCCCCACCAGAGCTTCACCGTCCAGCTCACCGTCTTGGAGTCGTACGTCTCCTCGTCGACGATCCCCTTGGTGGGGTAGCGGTCGAGCCACGCGGCCACCTTCGGATACGCCTTGAAGACGGCGAGCACGCGCGGCTTCGTCAGGTGCGCCGACGCCACGGCGGGCGCGAAGGGCGTCTGGACGAGCCTCCCCTTCCCGTCGAAGACAGGGGCAGTCGGCGTCGTCGCGGCCGTTGCAGCAGGCGCGAGCACGAATGCGCAGACGAGACCGGCGAGGAGACGACGCGTCACCGAACGCCAGGCTAGTAGACTTGCGGAAACCGGGGAGTCCCTGTGTGAGGGGCTGAGAGAGCGTTTCCTAGCGCGTACCCGTCGAACCTGATCCGGATCATGCCGGCGAAGGGAGGGCACGTTTGCAATCGATTCTCGGAGCCAGACCGCCCGCGGGCCCAGCCGGCGGAATCGGCGTTGCGCTCGACGGCGTCGTGCGGGTGCTCGGGGGCACGCGGGTACTCGACGGAGTCGACCTCCACGTGCGAACGCGCGGCCGGGTCGGGATCGTCGGCCGAAGCGGCGCCGGCAAGTCGACGCTGCTCTCGCTCGTCGCCGGCCTCGACCTCCCTGACGCGGGCATGGTGACCGTCGGCGGCGAGGCGTCGGCCGCCGCCCGGCTCGCCCGCTGCGC
>JANMWV010000523.1:0-4836 GCA_031394165.1 Actinomycetes bacterium | reverse complement strand
GACAAGGACGAGCTCGGCACCGAAGGCCCATTCGGCGACCACACAGGTTTCTACACGCCACCCGAGCCGTTCCCGGTGTTCCACATCACCGCGATGACGATGCGCCACGACGCGATCTACCCGTCGATCGTCGTCGGCAAGCCCGTGCAGGAGGACGCCTGGCTCGGCAAGGCGACCGAGCGGATCTTCCTGCCGGCGATCCAGATGAGCGTGCCCGAGCTCGTGGACTACGATCTGCCGGTCGCGGGGGCGTTCCACAACTGCTGCATCGTCTCGATCCGCAAGGCGTTCCCCGGGCACGCGCAGAAGGTGATGCATGCGATCTGGGGGCTCGGGATGCTCAGCCTGACGAAATGCGTCGTCGTGGTCGACGCCCACGTGAACGTCCACGACTACGAAGAGGTGCTCTTCTACGCGGGCGCGAACGTCGATCCGGCACGCGACGTCACCATCGGCGAGGGCCCGCTCGACCACCTCGACCACGCCCCGCAGCGCCAGTTCGTGGGTGGGAAGCTCGGCATCGACGCCACCGCGAAGCTGCCGGAGGAGGGCGCCAGGCCGTGGCCCGAGGAGATCGAGATGAGCCCGGAGATCCGGACGCTCGTGGCGGAGCGGTGGAGCGAGTACGGCATCGAGCTGGTTCCTCCGGCACCGGCCGCCGGATTCGATAAGACTTCCCGGTCGTTGCGCCAACTGCTACGACGTTGACGCCCAGGGAGGGCGGCGGCTTGAATCCAGCCTTGATGCACGTGGGAGAGGACAACTAGTGGACCCGGCAGAGCACGACGAGCCGCATCTGCCGTCGCCGACGATCGGCCCGGTCGGCTTCGCCGTCGGCGTCGTCGTCATCCTCGTCGGCCTGATCGTCAATCCGGTCTGGATCTCGACGATCGGCGTCGTGCTCGCGATCGTCTTCGGCGTCGTCTGGGCGCGCGCGTCCACGGCGGAGCTGCGCCGGGGACACGTCGACGCGGAGCCGGAGACGCGCGAGGGCGCTCCCGCGCCGGCGAAGGTCGCTGCGTCGCCGTCCGCCGGCACGGCCGAGCGCTTCCCGCGCAGCAAGTTCCTCGAGGCCTCGACCCTCGGGCTCGGGGCCGTGATCGGCGGCGTCGTGACGGTGCCGGTCGCCGGCTTCGCCGTCCTGCCGGCCTTCCTCGGGCAGAAGCGTCACGAGGTCGATCTCGGCCCGGTCAGCGATCTCGCCGAGGGCCAGTGGTACATCGCCACGTTCGTGACCGACCCGAAGGAGGCCGAGACGTCGCGCCGCACCGCGTTCGTGCGCAACAACGGCTCGGTGAAGTCCGGCAGCGCGCAGGTGCCGAGCTTCACGATCATCTCCAACCGGTGCGCCCATCTCGGCTGCCCGGTGCAGGCGAACGGGCCGATGGGCAACACGAAGACGGAGAAGACCGCCAACGGCCCGATCCAACTGCACGAGACGCAGCCCGCCGGCTTCGGCTGCCCGTGCCACGGCGGCCAGTACGACACCGAGGGCAACCGCACTGCCGGGCCGCCCGTGCGCGGCCTCGACCGCTACGACTTCGAGATCAAGGACGGCCGCCTCGTCCTGCTCGGCATGTACTCGGTGTCGAAGGTCGAGGGCACCGGCGCGCAGGCGAAGATCCACAAGTACAAGCTCGCGGGCCCGGGCGAGCACGTGGTCGGCATCGAGCAGATCCTCTATCCCCTCCAGCCGCCGCACCACTGATGGTCACGCGCCGTCCTCCCAGCAAGGCGCAGGCCCGCCGCGAGCAGATGCAGGCGGCGGTCAACTTCCCGCTCGACTGGCTCGAGGAGCGCTCAGGCCTCGTCGGCGGCGTCAAGTACTTCCTCTTGCGCAAGGTTCCGGGCGACACCAACTGGATGCAGACCCTCGGGTCGGCGACGCTCACCGCGTTCATCGTCCAGGCGGTGACCGGCGTGATCCTCGCGATGTACTACCAGCCGACCCCCAAGGGCGCGTACTCGTCGATCCAGAACATCACCGACCACGTGACGATGGGCTGGCTCGTCCGCGGCATGCACAAGTGGGGCGCGAGCGTCTTCATCATCCTCATGTTCCTGCACATGGGGCGCGTGTTCCTCTTCGGCGCGTACAAGTACCCGCGCGAGCTGAACTGGATCGTCGGCGTGCTGCTGCTCGCGATGGGGATGATGGAAGGCTTCACCGGCTACCTGCTGCCGTGGGACCAGACGGCGTACTGGGCAAGCGTCGTCGGCATCAACCTGAACGGCACGGCTCCATTCCTGGGACCCTGGCTCGCGCAGTTCCTCCGCGGAGGACAGGAGATCGGTGCGGACACGCTCACCCGTTTCTACTCGCTGCACATGCTGGTGCTTCCGGCTGCGATCGGCGGCCTGATCGGTCTGCACCTCTACCTGATCATCCGGCTCGGCGTCACGTCGCCGCCGTGGTCGAAGGAGGCCGCAGGCGAGGCGCACTTCGACGAGGAGCCGGGTGACGTGCGCGTCGGCCTGACCGGCACCGGCCCTCGCTCGGGCAACGGCGGCGGAGGCACCGAGTAATGGCGCACCCGGCCGGCAAGCCGCGCCCGATCGACGCGCGCCGCGCGCAGTTCGCGCGCTACAAGGAGGACGTCAAGAAGCGGGGCAAGTCGTTCTACCCGTTCGCGATGTTCGAGGACACGGTGATGAGCCTCGTCGTCGTGTCGGTGATCGTCGGGCTCGCGACGATCTGGAAATGGACCTCGTTCGCGCCGGGCCACGACGGCACGCATCAGGGTCTCCTCGGCCCCGAGTTCACCGCGCCTGCCGATCCCGGCACGACCAGCTTCGTGCCGCGGCCGGACTGGTACTTCTACTTCCTCTTCTATCTCCTGCGGATCTTCAAGTGGCCGGACTCCGTGTTCCTCGGCACGGTGGGCATCCCGAACGTCCTGCTCGTGCTGCTGCTCGCGCTGCCGTTCCTGGACGTCCGCCTCGAGCGGCGCCCGTCGCGGCGGCCGGTCGCCATGGTCGCAGCGGTGCTGACGATCCTCTCGATGGCCGTGCTGACCTGGAAGGGAGCCACCGCGAAGGAGGCGCTCCCCTCCGAGGTCGTTCTCGACGTGCCGAGCTGGGTGAAGGCCGAGAAGCTGCCGCCGGCCGCGGTTCCGGGCGCGAAGCTCTTCGCCGTGTCGGGCTGCACGGCCTGTCACACGTATCTCGGCAGCGGCGGCGCGTCGCTCGGCGCCCCCGACCTCACGAACATCGGCCAGCGGCACCTGGGCATCGACTACCAGATCCGCCACCTGAAGTGTCCGTCGTGCGTGAACGCGGGCTCGCCGATGCCCAAGTTCGAGTCGCTGGGGGACAAACGGCTGCACGACCTGGCCGTCTTCCTCGAAGCATCCAAGGGCAAGCAGTAGCCAACTGCCACAATCCCGGGGAATGCACGTCTTCCTCGGGATAACGGGAGCCTCGGGCGCTCCCTACGCGGCCCGGCTGCTGACAGCGCTGGCGGCCGCCGACTGCGAGATCGGCGTCTCGGCGTCGAGCGCGGCGATCGAGGTGATCGCCACGGAGCTCTACGGCAACGCGCGGCTCTCCCGCGACGAGACGCTCGCCCGCCTGCTCGAGCCCGTCGGCGACGCGGCCACGGTCTACGACCCGAACGACTGGAAGGCGCCCTACGCCTCCGGCTCGGCGAAGGTCGACGCCTACGTCATCTGTCCCTGCTCGATGGGCACACTCGGGACGATCGCGTCGGGCTCGATGCAGAACCTCATCCACCGCGCCGCGTCGGTCGCGCTGAAGGAGGGGCGCCGCCTCGTGCTGATGCCGCGCGAGACGCCGCTGTCGGCGATCCACCTGCGCAACATGCTCACCCTCCGCGAGGCGGGCGCGACGATCCTCTTCCTGGCGCCCGGCTTCTACCACGGTGCCGAGACGGTGGCCGACCTGGTCGACTTCATCGTCGCGCGCACGCTCGACCAGCTCGGGCTCGAGAACACGCTCGCCAAGCGCTGGGGACAGGCGTGACCGGCGTAGGCTCGACGGAGCCGGCGAACACAGCCGAAATGGGCCGGCTGCCTGCGGAGGGCGTGCAGCGCATGTTCGACCGGGTCGCACCGGTGTACGACGCGATGAACCGCGTCATGACCGGCGGCCTCGACCGGCGCTGGCGTCGCATCACCGTCGAGCGGGCCGTGCGTGCGGGCGACCGTGTCCTCGACGCCTGCTGTGGCACGGGCGACCTCGCGATCGCTGCGCGGCGTCACGGCGCTGCCGACGTGGTCGGCCTCGACTTCTCCGAGCAGATGCTCGAGCGCGCGCGCCGGAAGGCGCCGGAGCTCGACTGGGTGCAGGGCGACGCGCTCGCGCTTCCCTTCGAGGACGCGTCGTTCGACGCGGCGACGGTCGGCTTCGGCATCCGCAACGTCGACGACCTCGAAGCGGGGCTGCGCGAGCTGCGGCGTGTGTTGCGGCCGGGCGGACGTCTCGCGATCCTCGAGATCACGACGCCGCGCGGCGTGCTCGCACCCTTCTATCGCGTGTGGTTCGACCGCATCGTCCCGCTGCTCGGCCGGGTGCTGCCGGGTGGAGACGCGTACACGTACCTGCCGGCGAGCGTGCGCCGCTTCCCCGTGCCCGAGGAGCTCTCCCGGCTGCTGGAGGCCGCGGGCTTCGGCGGCGTCCGGTTCCGCCTGTTTGCAGGGGGTATCGTGGCGCTTCACGTGGGCGAACGGCGTTGACGAGCACGGCGACGGAGACCCTGGCCGCGATCCGCGAGGCCCCGGGGCTCGAGGACTACCTCGACGCCCTCGAGGAGCGGCTCGCCCGCTCCGTGGCCAGCCATCCAGGCCTCGTGGCCGCAGTCGGCAACGAGGCGCTCGC
>JANMWV010000472.1:0-3752 GCA_031394165.1 Actinomycetes bacterium | reverse complement strand
GCTCGCGATGTTGCGCACCGAGCTCGAGCTCGCCCTGCGCCGGCCGCGCTCGCACGAGGAGCTGCACGACGCCGTGCGGTCGGCCGCGCAGGAGACGAACCGGCGGTCGCAGCTCGCGGAGGATCTGCTGCTGATCGCCCGCGCCGACCAGGGCGCGCTGCCGATCAGGCCCGAGCGCATCCCCGTGGAGGAGTTGTTCGCGACAGTCGTCGAGCGCTGCGCGCGGCGCGTTGCCGAGCGAGGACGAGAGGTTGTCGTCCGGACGACGAGTGCGTCGATCGACGTCGACCCGGCACGCATCGAGCAGGCGATCACGAACCTCGTCGAGAACGCGCTGGCACACGGCTCGGGACAGATCGACCTCTTCGCCGTCGAGCGTGACGACGTCGTCGAGCTGCACGTAGCCGACTCCGGCGCCGGCTTTCCCGACGGTTTCATCGAGCGCGCATTCGACCGCTTCAGCCGCGCGGAGGACGGACGGAACGAAGGCGGCAGCGGGCTCGGCCTGTCGATCGTCGCGCTCATTGCGCAGGCGCACAGCGGCTCTGCGGGCGTCGCGAACCGCCCCGGAGGCGGCGCTGACGCTTGGCTGGCGGTCCCGCGGATTCGAGCCGCGCGACCGGTGCCCGCCCGCAGCTGACGTTCGCCTCGTCCGTGGGCTCATCCGCGTCCGCCCCGTTGATGCCTGAGTAGTTCTCCGTAAAGCGCTTCAGCACCGCCCCCGATGCTGCGCCGCGTCGCTGGGACGAGCATCCGTCTCAGAACTTCAGGACTCGACAAGGAGCAATGAGATGAGAAACTTCCGCATTGCGTTCGTGGCCGTTGCGGCTGCGGCGCTGGCTGCGGCGACAGCGGCTTCTGCGCTGGTGCCGAAGCCCATCCCGTTTACGGCGAAGTACGCGGGCCAGGCGTCGACGCAGGTCGACGGCACTACGGCCACGATCGCCGCGAACGGCACCGGCCTGGCGAGCCTGATCGGCGCCGGCAAGCTCACGGGCAACGGCACCGGCGACTCCAGCGTGCAGCCGTGCGTTCCGTTCGGCGGCAAGGGCGTCATGACCGGCAGGCTCGGCACGGTCACGTTCACCGTCCCCAACGCCTCGAAGGGCTGCGGCGACGAGGGCGGTCACATCTTCAGCCTCAAGGGCACGGCAACCGTGCTGAGGGCGACCGGGAAGCTCGCGAAGGCGAAGGGCATCCTGCGCTTCACGGGCGTGTACGACCGCGACGGCGGCACGTTCAACGTCAAGTTCACCGGCTTCCTCAAGAAGTAGCCGGGGAGAAGGGAGCACATCCATGAAGAAGCTCGTCATGATCCTCGGTGCCGCAGTCGCTGCGTTCGCGACCGTCACCGCCAGTGCGATGGCCGCCGACCCTGAGGTGCCGTTCCCGGCAGCCCAGGTGCAGCAGGTCTTCATCGCGACCCAGACGGTTCTCCCCGACGGGACGGTCAGCAACTACTTCGCCCCCGGCAGCACCGTCGTCTTCCGCTCGTACGCCGTCGACCCGAAGACGAGGTCGATCGTCGCGCCGAAGATGGTCAAGTACTTCTACGTCGCGATCCCGAATCAGTCGCCGCTGAAGTTCAAGTACGACCCGGCGGCACCCGGTGCGTCGAAGGGCCTGCCGTGGACGGCGACGTGGAGCGTTCCGGCGACGTACCCGGAAGGCACGGTTGCCTTCAAGACGCTCGTCAAGCTGAACACGAAGCGCAAGGGCCAGTTCGTGCAGATGCCCGTCTCGCCGGCGATGCTGACCGTCTCCAAGACGCCGCCGCCGGTGTTCTCACCGGGCGCAGCGGCCGGAGTGGCCGGCACGATCCTCAACGCAGGCAAGCTCGATCTCTCGCTCTACGTCGACAGCGTCGCAGGCACGCGGCCCGTCGGCGTCCCGGCGCGGCAGATCGGCTGCTCGCAGACCAACGTCTACAAGCGCGGCGAGCAGATCGTCGTCCGCGCGTGGGGCACCGACCTGGCCAGCAGCGACGTGCTCTCGTCCGCAAACGTTAAGGAAGCGCACTTCTCGATCGCCGGCCAGCCCGACACAGTCATGAACTGGGGCGCGCATGGATCGACCGGAGCGAAGGTGTGGTTCTGGACGAACGCCCTGATCGTGCCGCAGACGTTCCCGCTCGGTGAGGCGACGGTGCACGTCGTCTTCACGACCGAGGACGGCAAGCTCGGCCAGTACGACTACGTCATCAACGTCATCCCGTAACCGAACAGCAAAGGAATCGCAGCCATGAACCTCCACATGAAAATGGCTGTGACAGTTGCGTCGCTGGCAGGAGCCCTCGCGCTCCTGCCGGCGCTCGCGTCTGCCGCATCCACCCCACTCGTCGCACCGGCACTTACGGGCGTTGCGGCGCTGCCCGGCCCCATCGCACCGGCGGCAACCGCCGCGGCGACCATGGGCGTCCTGACGACGTCGCCCGACGTGGCGGTCGCGGGCAAGAAGTTCACGATCACCGGAACCGGCCTGCCTCCCAACAAGAACGTCACGCTCACGTGGGGCACGGCGAACGTCACCTGGGTCGTCGAGGCCCGCCCCGACAGCGTCGACTACCTCGGCCGCAAGGCCGACAAGTTCAACGTCGTCCTCGGTCAGACGTCGACCGACGCGACGGGGAAGTTCGTCGCCGCACTCGTGGCGCCGAGGGACTTCGGCGGCATCCATGACCTCTACGCCGTGATCGACGGGGTCCAGGTCGCGAAGGGCGGCTTCCTCGTCGCCCGGTCCGCCTCGGTCACCCCGAAGCAGGGGCCGATCGGCACGATGCTGACGGTCACCTACAACGGCCTCGGCGCGTCGCTGTACGAGGGCGGCGCATCGCTGCTCTACGACAACAAGTTCACCGGCGCAATGATGGCGAACTGGACGCGCGGCACTGCCGTCGTCCACATTCGTGCCACCGGCCCGGTCGGGAAGCACACGATCGAGGTCGCAGACGCGATCAGCTTCAAGTACCTGAACATCCAGCAGTCGCCGATTCCGTGGGGAACCGGCTTCAAGCTCGCGTTCACGGTCACGAAGGACAACGGCCGGCCGAAGGCACGCATCGACTGGCCGGCGCAGGTCGCGCCGACGCTCGACGCGAAGACGACGCTGCAACTGACCGGCCTCGCGTCGAGCAACACGAGCGCTCAGCTCGAGTCGACGTCCGGCGCGGTCAACTCGCGCGTGGGCATCGCCGCGAGCGGCCTCACGCCGAATGCGGCGGTCGACCTCGAGTGGTCGACGGTCGTCGGCAACCGCGTCAACTGCACGGGGACGTGCTGGAGCTTCGTGTCCGTTCCGCTCGGCACCGGCACCGCGGGCGCGGACGGAAAGCTCGCGAGCAAGATCACGATCCCCGACGGGCTCGGCGGCTGGCACGTGGTACAGGTGATTCAGAACGGCCAGCTGAAGACGCAGGTCCCGTACTACGTCAAGCGCAGCATCGATGGCAACGGCGTCTCGTCGCTGCGCCTGAAGGCGGGGCAGCGGTTCACCGTGCACCTCAAGGGGCTCGGCTGGACGCAGCTCGACAACACGATCGCAGTCGACTACGACAACAGCTACGTCGGCTACGGCTGCGGGTTCAACAGCCAGGGCGACACCGTGATGAACCTGATCGCGACGGGCGCACCCGGCACGCATCTGATCGACATGTATCCGCTGCTCTACACGCAGCAGCCCTCGTACTCGAACACGCCGTACGGGATGATTCCCGTCCTGACGTACGAACAAGACGTACCGGGCCTCGCGCTCGG
>JANMWV010000443.1:0-14924 GCA_031394165.1 Actinomycetes bacterium | reverse complement strand
GCGCGGGTGTAGCTCAATGGTAGAGCTCCAGCCTTCCAAGCTGACTACGCGGGTTCGATTCCCGCCACCCGCTTGACGGCTTCGCTCCGCTCGCCTTCCCGGGGGAAACCATGTTTCCCCCGTGCGCCCCCTTCTTGGTCGTGCTCGCGGCGGACGCGTCACTGCTGCGCGGAACAAGTTCCGCTCCGCGACGGAGACAACTGCGCCCGGCTGAGCTGCGCAGCGGACCTGTCCAATAGCCCCACGTCTCGTGCCTGGCATCAGGCGTGGCCGTTGGAGACGAGCGTCGGCGGTTGCTCGCCGCACCCGCTTGTAGTGACGGAGCCGGCTTGCGGGCAAACGACATGGCCGCAGACCACCCGTCCCGTGCCTGGCATGGGACGTGTCTCTCTGAGAGCGTTCGGAGATCAGCCGAGGGGGGTGATCAGGGTGCGGTAGGCGGCGCGCGATGCGGGCTTCGTTGCGAGGTCCCAGACAGAGCCCGGCTTGCCCGAGAAGTACGCGGCGAACTCCACGCGCTTGTGCGATCGCAGCCACGCCGCCATCGCGCGGACGAACGCGGCGTCGTCGAAGCCCCAGAGGCCCCATTCGGGGAACGCGAACGGCTTCGACGGGTGCGCCTTGTAGAGCTTCTCCGCTGCGGCCCAGGTCGCGCCGTGCCCGGCGATGTCGTAGAGGTCGTCGCCGATCACGTCGACGTACGCATCTCCCGGGTAGTACATCTGCGCCGCGTTGCCGGGTACGTCGGGCGACCCGAACCCCTGCGGGTTCCAGACCAGGCGGAGCTTCGGCGTCGTCACCGGGAGGTCGCGATCGATGCCCGGCAGGCCCAGCTTCGCGAGCTTCGCGTTGACCTGCGCCTGCGTGCCGCCACGCAGGACGACCGCGATTCGCGCGAGCGCCTTCCGGTTCCACATCGTCGAGTGCGCGGCGTCGCGGGGCGTGCCGTTCTTGTTGAACGCGCACGTCGACTCCCAGTGCCCGTTCATCTCGGGGAACGGCCGCACGTAGAACATGTCGCCCGACCACGCGTCGATCTCGGCATTCAGCGCGAAGAGGAACGCGTCGTTCTGTCCCTTTGCCAGACCCTGGGGCGTCGCCGACTCGTGCGCGCCGTACGCACCTGCGTTCAGCGCGAGCATCGGGATCGGCCCCATCGTCGAGACGATCTGCGGCAGGTTCCCGCCCTGGTCGAAGCTCACGAACGTGTGGCGGATCTGGCTGTCCTGCCCGGTCTGCGCGGCGAACCGGTCGGCGTTGCCGTTGACGCCGAGAATCACCCGCGCAGAGGCGAGCGGCGCTGCGGCAAGAGCCGCGAGCACGACGACAGAGACGATCAGCCGGCGCATCGCCGAGCTAGGCGAGTTCGACGCGTTCCATCACGACGTCGGTGCGCGGACGGTCGCGCGCATCGGTGTCGAGCGCGGAGATTGCGTTGACGACGTCCATGCCGTCGGTGACGCGGCCGAACACGGTGTGCTTTCCGTCGAGCCACGATGCCGCCTCAGTCGTGACGATGAAGAACTGGCTGCCGTTCGTGTTCGGGCCGGCGTTGGCCATTGCCAGCGCGCCGCGCACGATCTTCCGGTCGTTGAACTCGTCCTCGAACGTGTAGCCGGGGCCACCTGAGCCCGTGCCTGTCGGGTCGCCGCCCTGGATCATGAAGTCCGGGATCACGCGATGGAAGATGACGCCGTCGTAGAAGCCTTCACCGGCGAGCTTCGTGAAGTTGGTGACGGTCTTGGGCGCGTCGTCCTCGAACAACTCGATCACGATCGGCCCGTGATTGGTGTGGATCGTTGCGGCGCTCATGCGGCGCAATCTAGCCGGAAGCGGTTCGAGCCCGGCGGAGGAAGCCGACCGCGAATCCGGAACTCTCCAGCGTGGGAACCGACCGCATCGTCCATTTCCGGCCGCGGACGATCTTCGCGGCGCTCGGGATCCTGGTCCTCGTCGGCGTCGTGCTCTACGTGCTCTGGGTCGCGCGTCACGTCGTCAGCTGGGTGCTGATCTCGCTCTTCCTCACGCTCGCGCTCAACCCGGCCGTCGATTGGCTCCAGGCGCACGGGCTGCGGAAACGCGGGCCCGCCACCGGCGTCGTCTTCGTGCTCGCGCTCGCGCTCGTCGCAGCGATCGCGGCAGCGTTCGTCCCGACGCTCGTCCATCAGGTCGACAGCTTCGCGAACAAGGTTCCCGACTACGTCCACCAGCTCACGCACGGACGTGGGCGGCTCGGATTCCTCGAGACGCGCTACCACATCGTCGAGAAGGTGAAGGCCGCCGTGCGCAACGGCGGTGTCGGCCGTTTCGCAGTTGGTGCGGGTGCAGCGCTCTCCGTGACGAAGGGCGTGATCACCGCCGTCGTCGCAACGCTCACGATCGTCTTCATGACCTTCTTCATGCTGCTCGAAGGGCCGACGTGGATGGACCGCATCTTCGGGCTCATCTCGGAGCCGCAGCAGCCGCGATGGCGCAAGGTCGGGTACGACATCTATCGCACGGTCGGTGGCTACGTGACCGGGAACCTGCTGATCAGCCTGATCGCGGGCATTGCGTCGGGGATCGTGTTCTGGATCACCGGGGTGCCGTACGCCGTCGCCCTCGGGCTGCTCGTCGCGCTGCTCGATCTCATCCCGCTCGCCGGCGCGACGATCGCCGCCGTCTTCTGCGTGCTCGTCGCGATCGCCGCGTCGGGCACGACCGCGGCGATCATCGTGGGCGTGTTCTTCGTCATCTACCAGCAGCTCGAGAACCACGTGATCCAGCCGCTCGTCTACGGGCGCACGGTGCAGCTCTCGCCGCTCGCGGTGCTCGTCTCGGTGCTCGTGGGCGCCCAGATCGCCGGCGTGCTCGGGGCGCTCGCGGCCATTCCGGTCGCAGGGACGATCCAGGTGCTGCTCGTCGACTGGCGGAAACACCGGCCCGAGCGGCCGCCGGTGTTGCCGCCCCAGACCGCGCCCTAGGACGGCTCGCGCCGGTCGGAGGCAAGCCTTTATGCGTTGAAAAGATGGGTCGAGGGCGCGGGAAGAATCCTTCTTTCGGCGGTTGAGAACCTGGCGCGAAACGCCGATTGTGCAGGTGGATGCTCAGGGGACTCCAACGCCGCCCGGCCGTCGTCGCTCTGGCCGCCGCGTGCGTCTCGCTCCTCCTCGGCGTCACCACCGCCGCGGCGTCGCCGACGCAGCCCCGCGCGCCGGCCGCCTCGCTCACCGTCTTCGAGCAGGGCGTGCTCGCCGACATCAACGCGTTCCGGGCGCAGCACAGGCTCGCGCCGCTCAGCCTGTCGGCCTCGTTGATGGCGGCGGCGCGAGAGCACTCCCAGCAGATGGCCGCGCAAGGCTACTTCGCGCACGAGTCCGCCGACGGCTCCGCGTTCTGGAAGCGGATCCAGCGCGTCTACCCCGCCGGTCCGTTGCGCTACTGGGCGGTCGGGGAGAACCTGCTCTGGTCGTCGCCCGACATCGATGCGCAGGGCGCGCTCCAGCTGTGGATCGCGAGTCCCGAGCACAAGGCGAACCTGCTCACCGCGCGCTGGCGCGAGATCGGCATCTCCGCCGTGCACGTCGTGGCGGCGCCCGGCACGTTCCGCGGTCTCGACGTCACGATCGTGACGACGGACTTCGGCGTCCGGCACTAGGTCTCCTTCGGTTCCTTCACGCCTGCGTCCCGCAGAATCCCCTCGTGCTGGAGGGTGAGCGTCTCGACGGCGGTCGCCGCGACCTCCGCGTCGAGCGGCCCGAGGGCGACGTATTCCGACGGCCACGCGCGAAAGACAGTGAACGCCATCACCGTCGTGCCCTGCTCGTCCAGAAGCTCGATCCGCACGTCCTTGCGGTATTTCTTGAGCGACATCTTGCTGCCCTCGTTCCAGACGAGGTTCGCCCAGTCTTCGAAGGAGGGGTCGTGCGTGCGCCCACGCTCGAGCACGATCGGCTCCCACGTCGTCATCCCCGGCGAGAGCCGATCCTCGTTCTCCTCGGTGCCCGCCCGGTGCGCGACGGGCGCCGTGATCCGTTTCAGGCCGCTGACGCGGAAGATGCCGGGGACCGGGGTCTTGCCGTCGAACTTCACGACGAACCGTGAGTTCAGATACGGATCGCGCCGTTGCGGATTGACGCTGAACTCGGCCACGCCCGGGATTATGGCAGCGCGCGCAGGATGATTCGACCTTCGGAGAGGCGAGATCCGCTGGTCGATGTCCGTCGCGGAGCGGAACGCGTTCCGCGCAGCAGTGATGCCGCCCCGCCGTGAGCACACGAGAAGGGGGCCCACGGGGGAAACATGGTTTCCCCCGTGAAGCGAGCGAAGCGAAGCGTCAGCGCGCCCGGGAGGATTCGAACCTCCGACCCGCGGATTAGAAGTCCGCCGCTCTGTCCCCTGAGCTACGGGCGCGTCGGTCAAGGGTACCGCCGTCTCAGGCCGAACCCCGATGCCCGCTGCGCTACCCTGTGCAGGCTTCGCGGTGGCGGTAGCTCAGTTGGTAGAGCCCCGGGTTGTGGTCCCGGTGGTCGCGGGTTCGAGTCCCGTTCGCCACCCTCTCGACGCAGGATCGCGCTGGGGTGACGTCCTCCAGCGCGGATCCTGCGGCGTGCTCTCGCTAGGCTCCCCACACATGACCGACGCCCTCGCCGAGCTGAAGTCTCGCCTCGCGGACATCCACTCGCTCGACGCGATCTCGTGGCTGCTCGACTGGGACCAGCGCACGACGATGCCGCCGGCCGGTGGGACGCACCGCGCCGACCATGTCGAGCTGTTGCAGCGTCTGTCGCACGGCCGCCTCGTCGACCCCGAGGTCGGGCGCCTGCTCGAGGAGCTCGCACCGGTCGAGCGCTCGCTCGACTCCGACTCGATCGACGCGTCGTCGATCCGCGTCGCGCGCCGGGATCGCGACAAGGCGGTGCGCGTGCCCGCCGAGCTGCGCGGCGAGATGGCGCGCGCAACCGCCGAGTCGGTGCCGACGTGGCTCGAGGCCAAGACGACCTCGAACTTCGAGCTCTTCCTGCCCGTGCTCGAGCGGAACATCGAGCTCCGCAAGCGCTACGTCGACTGCTTCGAGCCGCGCGACGAGCCGTACGACATCCTGCTCGACGACTTCGAGCCCGAGATGAAGACGGCGGAGGTCACTCGCATCTTCGCGGAGATCCGCGACGAGCTCGTGCCCCTGATCGCCGATCTGCGCGAACGCGACGTCGACGACTCGTTCCTCACCGGCGACTTTCCCGTCGACCGGCAGGTGGCACTCGACCACGAGGTCGTCGATCTGTTCGGCCACCGGCCCGGTTCTTGGCGGATCGACCCGACGGAGCATCCGTTTGCGTCAGGCGCAGGCATCGACGACATCCGGATCACGACGCACTACTACCCCGGCGAGTTCAAGTCGCTCTTCGCGACGATGCACGAGTACGGGCACGGCCTCTACCAGCATCAGCTCCCGCGCGAGTTCGCGCACCTGCCGATCGGCTCGGCGGCCTCGTATGCGATCCACGAGTCGCAGAGCCGTCTCTGGGAGAACCTCGTCGGCCGCAGCCTGCCGTTCTGGCGCTTCTTCTATCCGCGCGTGCAGAAGTTGTTCCCGGAGGCGCTCGGCGACGTCGAGCTCGAGCGCTTCTTTGCGGGGATCAACAAGGCGCAGCCGTCATTGATCCGCATCGACGCGGACGAGGTGACCTACGGCATGCACGTGATCCTGCGTTTCGAGCTCGAGCAGGACATCGTCAACGGGCGCATCGAGCTGCGTGATCTCCCCGAGCTGTGGGCCGAGAAGATGCACGCCTACCTCGGCGTCGAGGTGCCCGACCACGCGCACGGCGTGTTGCAGGACGTGCACTGGGGCGCGGGCCTCATCGGCTACTTCTCGACGTATCTCCTCGGCACGGTGATGTCCGTCCAGATCTGGGAAAAGGTGCTCGCAGACGTGCCCGATCTCGAAGAGCAGATCGAGCGCGGCGAGTTCTCAGCGCTGCGCGAGTGGCTCGGCACCAACGTGCACGCGCACGGCCGCAAGTACCCGCCGCAAGAAGTGCTCCGCCGCGCCGTCGGCACGACGATCGACGCGAAGCCGTACCTCGCGTACCTGAAGAAGAAATACGGCGCTGACGCTTCGCTTCGCTCGCTTCACGGGGGAAACCATGTTTCCCCCGTGGGCCCCCTTCTTTAGCGCTGTCGACAGCCGGGTCACTGCTGCGCGGAACAAGTTCCGCTCCGCGACGGTCGCTTCCCGACACCTGATCGGCATAGCCCGCCCCTTTACAGCTCACGCAATATCCCTCTTTAGAGCGATGGCGTTGCCTGAAGTAGCAATCCACAACGTGAGGTACCCCCGACCCCAGGAGGATGGCATGACCAGGTACCGCCCGTGGATCTACCGTTTCGCACTTCTGGCTGCGTTCGTCGTTGCGGCCGGCGCTCCGGAGAAGTGGGGCCACTGAAAAGCGGCTCCACCCCGGTGTGTCTGCGGCGATCCGAGCACGAGTTCTCCTTGTCGGCACCATTACGGTGGGTGCCGGCGCGGTTTCGCTCGCGCTCGTCAAGAGTCTCGGTGAACGGCCGGCGACGCTCGCGCTCCTCGCAGCGGGCGTCGTAGCTGCAGAGGTCTTCCAGGTTCCAGGCGATGAGAAGGCGATCGATCCGATCGAGCGGCAGTCGTTCAGCCTCTCCTTCACCGTCATCGGTGCGACCGCGCTGATTCTCGGGCCGTGGCCCGCGACGCTTGTCGCTCCACTCGGCGTTCTCGTGGTCGACTCGCTCCGCGGCAAGCGTCCGCGCTTCATCGCGTTCAACGCGAGCATGTTCGCGCTGATGGGCCTCGCCGGCGGATCGGCGTTCGTCGCGCTCGGCGGGGTTGCGGGAAATCTGCAGCTTCCGCGCGACTTCCTCGCCGTCGCGGCACTCGTCGTGGCGGGGTACGGCGTCGAGACCATGCTGCTCGGCGCCATGGTCGCGTGGACGTCCGACCTGCCCATGTGGCGGCACCAGCGCGACAAGCTGCGGAGCGAGTTTCCGGCGGCCGCCGGAGAGGCTGCACTGGCCGTCGTCCTCGCGTGTCTCGCGCAATCCAAGCCTTGGTCGATCGTCGCCGTCCTGCCGCTGATGGCGGCGGTGCATCAATGGCGCGCGAGGTTCACGACGCTTCGCCGCGAGACCGAGCATGCACTCGAGACACTCGCGAACATCGTGGATGAGCGCGACAGCTCGACCTATCGTCATTCGGCTCGCGTTGCGGAGTACGTCGCCGATCTCGCGGCCGCTCTCGATCTCCCGCCCGCAGAGGTGAAGCGATTGCGCTGGGCGGGGCGTCTGCACGATCTCGGCAAGATCCGCGTCGACGGCACCGTGCTTCGCAAGGCGGGCCCGCTCGACCACGATGAGCTCGAGTCGATGCGCCTGCACCCGCGGCTCTCGGCGCGTCTCCTCCGGCGGTTCCGCCTCGCAGCGTCGGAAGCACAAGCGGTCGAATATCACCACGAACGCGCTGACGGACTTGGCTACTACGGCATCGGCGCGGAGGACATCCCCCTCGCGGCGCACTTCCTGATCGTCGCCGACGCGTTCGACGCCATGACGAGCGATCGCCCGTACCGCCGAGGTCTGCCGCACGAGGCGGCGCTCAGAGAGATCGAGGCCGAGTTCGGGCTTCAGTTCCATCCGGTCGTCGGGAAAGCCTTCGTTGCCCTCCAGCGTGGGCTCGACCCGCGGGCGGTGCTCTCGCCTGCCGAGACTGCAGAGCTGCAGCAACTGCGCGAGCGGCATCAACGTCGCCGCGGCCTGTTGTCGCGGCACCGGATACCGAAGCCGGAGGCCGTCGCGATCGCCGGCTCCGTTGCGGCGCTCGCATGCTTTGGGCTCGTCAATGTCTTCGCGGCCGCCGGCGCCGGGCTCGTCGCTGCCGTCGGCGTCGCGCTGCGCCTCGCGTCCGTCGCCCGCGCGCGTCGGCTGGTCGCGGCCATCGACCGCGGCGCTGCGGGTGACGGGAGGAACGCCGCGTTCGCCGGCCTCGTCGACGGTCTCGTCGTGTCGGGCCCGCTCACGTGGGCGGCTCTGGTCTCGTGGAGCGACAGCAGCCTCGACGGCACCGTCGAGCTGGAATGGCGCACCGCAGTGGGACCGCCGAGCCGAGAGGCGGTGACGAGCTGGCTGATCCGCGAGCTCGAGTCGCGTGACGACGTCGTCGTCGCCGACGGCTCCGAGCTCGGCCGTCAGGGCCACTTCCTCGCGCTCGTGCTGCGCCGCGGCGGCTCGCCCGTCGGATCGCTCGTGCTCGGCTTCAGCCGGCAGCCCGGCCAGCACGTCGGGGCTGCGCTCGTGCGCCGTCGCAGCGCGTTGACGCAGTTGCTCGCCGCGATCGACGATCCTGCCGCGGATCTACGCCAGGAGCTGGAGCCGACGATCCGTCCCGCCCTTGCAGCGGTCTCCTAGGTGATCCTGCTTGTCGGCATCGTGCTCGGGCTCCTCCTCGCGGTCGGCCTGGGTGGACATCCGGCACGGCTGCTGCACCTGACGTTCCGCGACGGCTGGACCGTGGGCGTCGCGCTCGGCACGCAGATCCTGCTCTTCACGCGACTCGGCGCGTCTCTTCCCGATGGGGCCGCGCGCGCGCTCCATCTCTTGACCTACGCGCTGCTCGTGGCGTTCGTGTGGCGAAACCGGAGCGTCCGCGCGCTGCTACCGCTCGGTCTCGGGATGCTGCTGAACGCCGTGGCGATCGCTGCGAACGGCGGCCGTATGCCGATTTCGCGCGACGCCGCCGCAGCTGCCGGGCTTGTTCCGGGCGATCATGCGAACGTCGCGTTCTCTGCTCACCGGCTCGCGTTCCTCGGCGACGTGTTCGCGTTGCCGCGCAGGCTGCCGCTCGCCACCGTGATCTCGCCCGGCGACGTGCTGATCGTGATCGGCACGGTCGCGCTGATCGCGATGGTGTCGCTCGGCGAGCACGGCCGTCCGCCGCTGGAGTTGCGTCGGCTGCGCGATCCGTTCCGGAACGCGACCTACCGAAGACTCGCGTCGGCGCGGTTCATCTCGTATCTCGGCGATTGGCTGACGATCGCGGCCGTGATCGGGTGGGTCTACCGCGACACCGGCTCGACCGGCACGGTGGCCACGTTCATGCTCGTACGGCTCGCGCCTCCGATTCTGGGAGGGAGCCTCGCGACGCTGCTCGTCGACAGGCTGCCCCGGCGCGGGTTGCTCGTCGCACTCGAGCTCGCGCGCGCGGTCTGTGTCACCGCCGCTTTCGTGAGCGTGCTCTCCGGCGCACGTATCGGCGTGCTGATCGCGCTCGGCTGCTCGGGCGCGCTCACGGCGATCGCGAACGCCGCGACCGCGGCGCTCGTGCCGACGCTCGTGCCGGCCGAGCAACTGCCCGCGGGGAACGCGGTGCTCGCGCTGCTGAAGGACGTCGCGATGGCGCTCGGCGCCGCCGGTGCAGGCGCCGCGCTTGCGGCGGGCGTAACCGCACCGGCGCTCGCCGTCGACGCCGTGACCTTCATCGTCGCTGCCGTCCTCTTGCGCGGCTTGAGCGCGGTGCCCGGGCGACGCGCGTCGGGGCGCGCGCTCGACGGTCTGCGCTACCTGCGCGGTCGTCGCCTCGTGCTGCTGCTCATCGCGTCATTCAGCACTGCGACGGTCGCCACCGGGATCGTGAACGCGACCTTGCCGAGCCTGCTGTCGGCGCGCGGTCTGGGTGCGGGCGGCTACGGCTTCGGGATGGCGGCGCTGGCGGGCGGTGCGGCAGTGGGGGAGGCGATCGTTGGTCTCACCGCGCTTGCGCCTACGGCCGACCGGTGGATCGGGGGCGGCCTGCTCGCGCTCGCCGGTCTGTTCTGCCTGCTTTCCTTCGCCGACTACGGGCCGACGGCCATTCTGCTGCTCGCTGCGATCGGCCTCGTCGACGGCACCACCGACGTCGTCTACAGCACGGTCCTGCAGCGCGAGTCCGACTCACGCCAGCTCGGCGCGGTCTTCGGCTTCTCGACGCTGATGATGACGACGACAATGGTGGCCGCCTTCGCGGTCGCACCCGCCGCAGGGCGCGTGCTCGGCTCCGGCGGCGTCGTCGGCTTCGCGGCCGCGGCGCTCGCCGTCGGCGGGGTCGTGGGCCTCGTCGCCGTGCACGCGGGGAATCGCACCGCGGGCCGCGCACCGGCTCCCGTACCTGCCGCCTGAGCGCGCTTCGCTGCGCTCGCTTCACGGGGGAAACCATGTTTCCCCCGTGGTCCCTCTTCTTCGTGTGCTCGCGCAGACGTGGTCACTGCTGCGCGGAACGAGTTCCGCTCCGCGACGGCCGCTTCCCCTGCGGCGCGGGCGGCGCCGGTCATTTCGGCCCGACCCGGCTACGCTAGACGCGCTCGGCCCCGTAGCTCAGTGGATAGAGCGGCAGACTTCGAATCTGCGCGCGGTGGTTCGACTCCACCCGGGGCCACTCGGCTTCGCCTCGCTCGCCGTCACGGGGGAAACCATGTTTCCCCCGCGGGCGGCTTCTTCAGCTTCGGCACCTGGGCCGTCACCGGATAGCGCCGGCGACCGACGGCGGATCCTGCGATGATCGAAGCATGAAGCTCGAGCTCACACCCGACGAGCTGCTCTCGACGACGCGCGCGGTTCGCAAGCGGCTCGATCTGACGAAGCCGGTCGAGCGCGAGGTGCTCGAGGAGTGCCTGCAGCTCGCGCAGCAGGCGCCGACCGCGAGCTATTCGCAGAACTGGCACTTCGTCGTCGTCACGGATGCAGACAAGCGCGCTGCGATCGGCGAGATCTGGCGGACGGTCGCAGGGCCGTACCTCGAGCGGGGCGGCCCGCGCGAGGGCCAGGGCGCGCGCATTGGCGAAGCGGTCGTGCATCTCGCCGAGCACATCCACGAGGTTCCCGTGCACGTCATCCCGTGCGTGCAGGGGCGGTACGAAGGGAAGCCGAACGCGCTCGTCGCCTCGATGTACGCCTCGATCATTCCGGCGGCGTGGAGCTTCATGCTCGCCGCCCGCTCGCGCGGACTCGGTTCGGTGTGGACGACGTTCCACCTGATGCACGAGCAGGAGGTGGCCGAGATCCTCGGCATTCCGTACGACGACGTGACGCAGGTCGCGCTCATCCCGGTCGCGTACACGCTCGGGACGGACTTCAAGCCGGGCAAGCGCAAGCCGCTCGACTCGATGATCCACTGGAACGCCTGGTAGCGCTGCGGTTCGCGCACCCGCCCCGGCAACCGGCTGACCCGTCGTTGCGGGAGATCCGCACGGACACTGCGGAGATCTCGTAGGAAGTCTGTGGGCTATTGCCGCTTGCGCGCGATCGCGGCCTCAGTACCGTTGGGGAACTTCCGCAATCCATTCGAGAGGACACGATGGCACCCTACGCCCGCACCAAGGATTCCAACTCGTTCGCGCTCGTCGCCGTCACCGCCGTGCTGCTCGGCCTGCTGGTCGGGGTTCTCGGCATCGTGTCGGTGCTGATGTGGTCGGACGCGCGAGACGCGCGGAGCACGACCCGGTCATCGACGGCGGCCGCCTCGTCGCCCGCTTCGTCGTCCAATGCGTCGATGGGCGCGTTGACGAGCTATGCAGGCGCCGCTCCCGCGAATGCCGCCGACCTGGCGAAGGCGCACGTCCCGTACTCCGCCGTGCTGCCCGCCGCTCCGGCCGGTCCCGTGGCGAACGTCAACCTCATCCTGAAGGACGTCACCATCGACATCGCTCCCGGCGTCAAGTACACCGCCTGGGCGTGGGCCGGCGGCGCGCCAGGTCCGATCATCCACGTTCGCCAGGGGCAACTCGTCCACGTGACGCTCACCAACCGTGGCGCCATTCCGCACTCGGTCGACTTTCACGCGGCGCGCGTCGCTCCCAACGTGGACTTCGTCGACGTGTTCCCGGGCAAGTCCATCAGCTACACGTTCCGCGCGAACGACGCAGGCGTCTTCATGTACCACTGCGGGACGAAGCCGGTGCTGATGCACATCGCGAACGGCATGTACGGCGCGATCGTCGTCGAGCCGCGCAACCTGCCGCACGCCGACAAGAACTACGTGCTCGTGGCGAGTGAGTGGTACCTCGACTCCGACGGCCTCGGCAAGCCGGCCTCGTTCGACATGCCGAAGGCCCATGCGAGGGTGCCCGACTGGATGACCTTCAACGGCTACGCCGGTCAGTACGTCGCGCACCCGCTGACGGCGAAGGTTGGAGACCTCGTCCGTTTCTGGGTCGTCGACGCAGGCCCGTCGCTCGACACCGACTTCCACATCGTCGGCACGATCCTCAACACGGCGTATGCGTTCGGCGACATGAACCCCGCCGACGCGCTGCACAACGTGCAGACCGTCACTGTCCCCGCGGGTGGCGGCGGTGTCTTCGACGTCAAGATCGATACGCCCGGCCTCTACCCGTTCGTCTCGCACGCGTTCGCCGCCGTCGACCAGGGCCAGGTCGGCCTGCTGAACGTCGGCAACGTCTCGGGCACGATGGGCCACTGAGGCCACGAGTGGCACGTAGGGTGCCCCCGGGGAGCCGCTTCGTGCGGCTCCCCGGCGTTTCTTCCCGTGAAGCGAAGCGTCAGAGGTAACGCCCGAACCACTCGAGGATCGCCTCGAAGCGCTGGACGCGGTGCGCAGGGGAGCCGGCGCGCGAGAGCTCGTGGCTCTCGCCGGGGAAGCGGACCAGCTCGGCTTCCTTGCCCAGCAGCCGCAGCAGCGTGAACAGGTGCTCGCCCTGTTCGATGTTGCAGCGCAGGTCCTGCTCGGAGTGCATCACGAGCACGGGTGTCTCGATGTTCTTGGCATAGGTGGACGGGGACTTCTCGACATACGCCTCCACGTTGTCCCAGAGCGGGCCGCCGAACTGCCGCTCGAACACCCAGAACATGTCGCTCGATCCGAAGGCGCTCACGAGGTTGTTCACGGCGCGTTCGGAAACGGCGGCCTTGAAGCGGTTCGTGTGGCCGACGATCCACGACGTCATGTAGCCCCCGTACGAGCCGCCGATCACGCCGAGCCGTTCCGGGTCGACGAAGTCGAACTTCTCGAGCGCGGTGTCGACCACTGCCATCAGGTCGTCGTAGTCGAGCGTTCCCCAGCCGGGGCCTGCGTCGCCGATGGGGCCGCAGATCGCACGGCCGTGCTCCTCGGAGTAGCCGGAGCCGCCGCGCGGATTCGAGTAGAGGACGACGTAGCCGCCGCCCGCATAGACCTGGGTCTCGTCGAAGAACGCGGTGCTGAACTGCGAGAACGGGCCGCCGTGGATGTTCAGTAGCGCCGGGTAGCGCGTTCCCTGCTCGAAGCCGGCGGGGCGTGCGACCCACGCATCGATCTCGTAGCCGTCGGCCGACACGGCCGTGAAGCGCTCGGGCTCGACGAGCTCGCGGCCGCCGGTGAAGGCGTCGCCGACCTGTGTGAGCTTCCGGACTGCAGCGCCGGCGTAGAGCTCGCGCATGGTGGTGTGTGTCGCCGCGACGTACGCGAGCTGCGCGGCGCGCATGTCGTACCCGGCGATCGCCTGCTCGCCGCCGACGAGTAGCTCGGGCTCGGACGAGCCGTCGGCGGCGACCGTGTACGCGTGCACGTTGCCGCCGTCCTCGACCGTGAAGAGGATGCGCTCACCGTCCCAGATCGGCTCGCGGTGGTCGGGATACGGTGCGCACTGCCGGTCGAGCGACTGGGTGAGCAGCTTCGCGCCTGTGCCGTCCACGTTCATCACGCCGAGCTGCGTGTGATGCGGGTACGTGCCGTCCTCGACGCCGAAGCCGTACGCGATGCGAGTGCCGTCCGGAGAGAAGGACGGCGTGTCGTACGAGCCGTCGTCGCCCGTGAGCTGCGTCGGCTCGCCTCCGTCTGCGTCCACCGAGTAGAGACGGTTGATCAGCTCGATGTCCCAACGCTCACCGCGCGCCGCGCTGAAGACGATGCGCCTGCCGTCGGGCGACCATGCCGGTGCTCCGTCCTCGCAGTCGCCGTCGGTCAGCTGCCGCGGCTCGCCGCTCTCGAGGTCGACGACGAAGACGTGTGTGCGGCGGTCGCCGGTCCAGCCGACGCTGTCGAGCTTCTGCATGACCCGGGTGAAGCGGCGCGGCTGCCGCTTCTTGTCCTCTTCCTCCTCGTAGGCGTCGTCGCGCACACGCGCCCTGAACGCGAGGCGTGTCGAGTCGGGCGCCCAGACGACGTCGCTGACGCTCTCCTTCAGATCCGTGAGCCGGCGCGCCTCGCCGCCGCCCTCTGCGGGAATGACGTAGAGCTGCGCCTGCGCCTTCTCGTCGCCGCGGTTCGAGACGAACGCGAGCCAGTGGCCGTCGGGCGACCAGCGGGGCGAGCCGTCGCGCTTCTCACCGGAGCTGAAGCGGCGTGGCTCCTCCGAGCCGTCGAGCGGCGTCACCCAGATCGCGCTCTGGTACTCGCTCTTCTCCCGGTCGATCGTCGTGACGACGTAAGCAATGCGGCTGCCGTCGGGCGAGATGCGGGGGTCGCCGGCCCCGGCCAGCTCGTAGACGTCGTCGGGCTGCATGGCTGCCACGGGGCAGCACTATAAGCCGGGCGTATACCCGTGGCGGAGCGGAGCCTGCTCCGCGCAGCAGTGAGACGCCTGCCGCGAGCACGAAGAAGAAGGGGGCCCATGGGGGAAACATGGTTTCCCCCATGAAGCGAGCGAAGCGAAGCGCCATGCGGGCGAGAGGACTCGAACCTCCAAGGGCTTTCGCCCAACGGGACCTAAACCCGCCGCGTCTACCAGTTCCGCCACACCCGCGCTGAGAGACAGGGTAACGGAGCTAGTGGCCTGACCGGCAACGTTCGCCGGGTCTCCGGCCCGCGATCACGCAGCGCGGGAGTCCACCGTCTGCCTTGTCAAGGCAACCAGCCTTGACGCGGCCGCCGACGGCCTCCCACTTGGTGCTCGCAACCCGGAAACCGGGCAACGTTACCGGCCAAACCACTAGCGGGTGCGTTCGAA
>JANMWV010000422.1:0-2051 GCA_031394165.1 Actinomycetes bacterium | reverse complement strand
CCTCCTCACCACCCAGGGTTGACACAGGGCGTCTCACGCCGTCTGCAGGGCGGAACTCGACGTTGAACGATTCGGCCGGAGCAGCGCCGCCGGGCAGTTTGAGCACCGGCGCGATGCGCAGCGCGGCCTCGCGGTTCTGCTCGGCGAAGCACGCATATCCGGCGCTCCAGCGGTGCGGGACGAGGCGGAGGTACGAGATCGCGCTCGGCGCGGCCACGGCGCAGAGTGCGGGCAGGTGGCGCAGGATGCCCGCCGCGAAGCCTCCCATCGTCTCGCTGACCCGGCCCGGCCGGTCGGGTCGTCGGCCGCCGAGGCGCCGGTCGCGTCGCGGAAGCTGAGGTGGATATGGAGGCCGTTGCCGGAGCCCCCCGGCTCGGCGATCGGCGCGAAGCTCGCCCTCCGGCCGATGCGTCGGGCGACCTCGCGCACAAGCTCCCGCGCGATCGCGGCGTCGTCGGCGGCTGCGAGCCCCTCAGCGGGCGCCAGCGTCAGCTCGAACTGACCCCTGCCGTACTCCGGCAGGAAGGTCTCGAGCGGGCGTCCGGCGAGCCGAAACGCCGCTGCCAGCTGGCCCGGAAACGGCTCCGCGAGCCGCAGGGCCTCCAGCGAGAAGACGGGCGGAGCCGACCCGTACGTGTCGGAGAGGGAGAACTCCTGCTCGAACGACGCGACGAGCGTCAGGCCCGTCTCGGCGACGAACGTGCCGAGCGCCCGCTTGAGCAGGCCGCGCGGGCAGGCGTGAGACGGAGCTCGAGCTCGGCGGCGGGTACCGCGCGGCCGCGATTGAGGCCGGAGACGTCGCTCGTGAGGAAGACGACGAGCTCGTCGCCGGGCACGCTCATGCTCCGAATCCTCTCATCAGACGCCGGTGCGGCGGGAGCGACCGTGGTAGAGGATGTCCGTCGATGAGCGCGGAGATCGCCTTCGACCTCGACGCACGGATCGAGCCCGGGGTCTACCGTGGGCTGCGTGCCGCGGTCGGCTGGTCGGAGCCGGCCGTCGGCGACGCCGAGCTCGCGGCGGCGCTCGCCCGGACCTGGAACGTGGTCGCCCGCGAGGAGGGACGTGTGGTCGGGATCGGGCGCCTGCTCGACGACGGCGCGCTCTACGCGACGATCTGCGACATGATCGTGCTGCCGAGCCACCAGCGGCAGGGCATCGGTTGCGGGATCCTCGAGTACCTCGTCGAGCGGTCGGCGACACGGACGATCGTCTCCCTGGTCGCGACGCTGGCCGGACGCCCGCTCTACGAAGCAGCGGGTTTCCGCCTGGAGAGCCGGGGCAGCGTCGGCATGCTCATCCGGCCGGCCTGAAGCGCAGGATCGGGTCACGTCGACTCGCTCAGCTCGAGCCGGCGCTCTCTGAGAGGATCGGCTCCATGGACTACGTCGTCGTCGGAGCCGGCGCGATCGGCGGCACGGTCGGGGCGCGGCTGGTGCGCGACGGTCACGAGGTGCTGTTGTGCGACGCCGACGCCGAGCACGTCGCCGCGATCAACGAGCGCGGCCTGGCGATCGAGGGGCCGGTGGAGGAGTTCACCGTGTCGGTTCCCGCGGTGTTGCCCGACGATTTGCCGGCGCGCCTGGAGCGGGTGATCCTCGCCGTAAAGGCGCAACACACCGAGGCGGCGATGGCGCAGATCGCGCCGAGGCTCGCCCCGGACGGCTTCGTCATCTCGCTCCAGAACGGCCTCAACCCGCCCTTGATCGCGTCCATCGTCGGCGCGGAGCGGACGGTCGGCGCCTTCGTCAACTTCGGTGCCGATTGGCTCGCGCCGGGACGGATCTTCGTCGGCGGTCGCGGCGCGCTACACGTGGGCGAGCTCGACGGCCGGCCGAGCGAGCGGGTCGAGCGGCTGGTCGCCGACCTGCCTGACGCGGAGGCGACCGACAACATCATGGGCTACCTCTGGGCGAAGGAGGCGTACGGCGCGATCCTCTTCGCGACCGCGGTCTCCGACCTCTCGATCGCCGACGCGCTCGAGGAGCCTCGCTACCGCAGCCTCTACGTCCGGCTCGCCCGCGAGGTGCTCGACGCCGCGACCGCGCAGC
>JANMWV010000359.1:0-4943 GCA_031394165.1 Actinomycetes bacterium | reverse complement strand
AGGCCGAGCGTGCCTTCCTGGATCAGGTCGAGGAACGGCAGGCCCTGGTTGCGGTAGTTCTTTGCGATCGAGACGACGAGCCGCAGGTTCGACTGGATCATCCGCTGCTTTGCGAGCAGGTCGCCGGCCTCGATCTTCTTCGCGAGCTCGACCTCTTGCGCCGCGGTCAGCAGCGCATGGCGGCCGGCCTCGCGGAGGAAGAGCTGGAGCGCGTCGGTCGTCGTCTCCACGGCTGCGGTGGCGGCGGGCGGTGGGGGTGGTGTTGCTGCTGCTGCCTCTTTCTCCTTCTCGGGCGCGTCCTCGGTCACGAGCTCGATGCCCCTGCGGTCGAGCTCCATGTAGACCGCGTCGACCTCCAGCGCGTCGAGCTCGAGCGGCTCGAGGACCTCGTGCAGCTCCGCTTGCCGAATCTGACCGTTCGCCTCGCCGGCTTCGAGCAGCGCGGCGAGCTCCTCGGTGCCGAGGATCGACTCGATCTCGACCGTCGTCATTTGCTGCTCCCCCTGATCCGGTGTCCTGGCGTTGCTTCTCCCGCGCCCCCGGCAGAGCCAAACACGTTGGGCCTCAGGAAAGCAAGTGTTTCGTGCTCTCGATTTCCATGCACGGGAACGTGCGTTATGTCAAGTTGGGACAAAACAGGATTCGCGCGGGCCGGCACCGTGCGTCCCCCCACCGCGCGCGTCCCCCACCGCGCGCTGCATTGACACTTGTACCCGATGATGCAAATCTCGGTCGTCGCGGCAATTCCGTCGCGACCATGAGGGTCGGGGAGGAACGGATGAACTCGAGGTGGAATCGCCGTGGCGTGTTCGCCGGAACGATCGTCGCCATGCTCGTCCTGCCGGCGGTGGTCCTCGCAGGAGCACGGATGGACGGCTGGCCCACAGGTGGGCAGAACCAGGAGAACTCGCGCGACCAGGCGGCCGAAAAGACGATCCAGGCCGCCAACGCCGGTGCGCTGGCGCCGCAGTGGACGTTCCAGACCGGAGCGACCACGGCGAGCGGCGGAGACGTTTCCGCAACGCCGGCGGTCGACGAGAGCAGGGTCTACTTCCCGGACTCGGCGGGTCACCTGTTCGCGCTCGACCGGGACACCCACGCCGTGGTGTGGCAGCGGAACTTCGCTGCGATCACCGGCATCCCCGGTGACTACGCACGCACGACGCCGGCGATCCACGGCAACACGCTGATCATCGGCGACCAGGCAGGCAAGTTTGAGACCGAGGCCACGCCGAGCGCGCTTGCCGGCGCCTACGTGCTGGGCTTCGACAGACGGAACGGTGCGCTCCTCTGGAAGACGAAGGTCGAGAGCCACTTCACGGCGATCGTGACGACGTCGGCGCAGGTGAACGGCGACACCGCGTATGTCGGGGTGGCGTCGAACGAGGAGCTCTACGCGGCCAAGTGGCTGCTCCGGAACGGCTACCGGTGCTGCTCGTTCCGCGGCAGCGTTCTCGCGCTCGACATCAAGACCGGCGCGATCAAGTGGAAGACGTACACGATCCCGAACGAGCCGGGCTACAGCGGCGGCGCCGTGTGGGGCAGCACGCCTGCGGTCGACGAAGGCCGCCACGCGGTCTACGTCGCCACGGGCAACAACTACTCCCTCCCCGCCGCACGCATCGCCTGCGTGCTCGCAGCCACGAGCGACGATGCGAAGCGTGCCTGCGTTCCGGGCGACCACTTCGACTCGATCCTCGCCCTCGACCTGTCGACGGGCGCGCTCAAATGGGCGTTCAGCGCGCTCGCGTCCGACGCCTGGAACGTCGACTGTGGGATTCCCGGCGCCTTCCCGGCCAATCCCAACCCGGACACGAACTGTCCGCCCGGCACCGGGCCCGACTACGACTTCGGGCAGGCGCCGCTTCTCTTCACCGCCAGAGTCGACGGGAAGAAGACGGCCCTCGTCGGCGCCGGTGAGAAGAGCGGCGACTTCTGGGCGCTCAACCGCGACACCGGCGCACTGGTGTGGAACACGCAGGTCGGGCCGGGCGGGCTCACGGGCGGCCTCCAGTGGGGCTCCGCCACCGATGGGAGCCGGATCTACGTGGCCGAGTCGAACTCGGCCAACCTGAGCTCGCGCGGCTGGTGGTCGGCGCTCGATCCGGCCACCGGCACGGAGCTCTGGCGGACGTACGACCCCGGCACGGGCGTCGGCGGCGTCGAGATCGCTCCGGGCTTCACGTGGGCCATGGCCGGCATCGCCTTCGGGTATTCGGCTGAAGGGCCGGTCTCGGTCGCGGGCGACGTCGTCTATGCGTGCTCGTTGAACCCGATCGGGCCGAACATGGTCGCCATGGACTCGGCGACCGGCGCGATCGTGTGGCAGTACGCGAGCGGGTCGTCGTGTCTCGGCGGCGCTGCGATCACCGACGGCACCGTCTACTGGGGCACCGGCTATCGCAGCTTCGCGCCCCTCACGACCGCCGGCAACAAGCTGTTCGCGTTCACGCTGAACGGCAGCTGAGGTCGGAGACATCGGAGTCGGCCCGGGTCCCGCGGCGGGGCCCGGGTCTTCCCCACGGCTTATCCACAGGCTGCACGGCCTGCTGTGGAAATGTTGATTATTGAAACTCCGCAAAGTGCGAGCTTTTCGTTTTTCTGGACCTTGCGGGTGGGGCCTCCACCCCCTAGATTCACAAGTGCGCCGAGGGACGCGCGGGAGTAAGTTGAAGCAGCACCGAGAGGCCGTACGAGGAAGTCCGCAAGGGCTGAGATCGGAAAGTCGACCGGGGTTGTGGATGAAACCGCGAACAGCTCGGCGAATCTTTTTGGACCGGCGCCTTCGGGCGCCGGTCTTTTTTCTGCCCCGTATAGGATCGGCGTCGTGCACGTCCATGCGCCAAGCATCGCGCCGGGGATCGTCGCGTTCCTGTGGGCCGTCGTCCTCGCCGGGTACCTCTTCGTCTTCCTCGTGGCCACCGGCTCGAACAGCGCGTTCTCGTTCGTCATCTCTGCGCTCGCGGCGGCCGGCATCTGGCTGTTCGTCCGCACGCGCGGCCGCGACGTCGTTGGCGACTAGGACCTTCTACGCGGCGAACCGCTCGCGCCCCGGCGAGCAGAGCGCGAAGACGAGCTTCCGGGCGAGCTCCGGGCCGAGCACCGCTTCGAGCCGCTCACGTGCGGTCGGCGCGTCCGGGTCAAGGCTGGCGCAATGCAGTGCGAGGAGCGCAAGGCCCCTCCTGCTCGACGCTGGAGGCACGACGTTCATCCCAGGGTGATCATCGACCCGCGCCCCGTCGAGGCATGATCCCCTCGGTTGGGGATTGGGGAGACCGGGAGCCGCCGGCGATCTCCGGCGGCTCCCTGCGAGCCCCCCCACTCCGCCCTCAACTCGGGTCGTGCGCCGGCCCGACGACGACCGTGTGCGGCTCGGCCGTGTGCGCGGCCTCGCGCTCCGCGCTGAGCGGGTCGTCTGCGGCACCGGGCTCCGTGGCACCGGGCTCCGGGCGCCCACCCTCGCTCCGCACCGTCCCGGGTGCCGTCACGGGCGCTCCGGCCGCCTCGCGGCGGGCGACGGCGGCCTCGTCCTCGGCGAGGGCCGGCACTGTGTCGAGCGTCAGACCGAGTACCAGCCCGAAGCCGAACGCGACGGCGCCGTGCCAGAGCCCGAGCGCGTGCACGACGCCCATGACGCCGATGCTCGCGCTCCAGGAGTCGAACCTCGCCCCCTGCCAGCCGTTCGCCGGCTGCGTCGCGAGGAGGATCCAGCCCGCGACGACGAGCACCGGCAGGAACCCGACCACGAACGTTCCGGGCATGAATCGCAGGCGGAGGCCCTTCGTCCAGCCTGTGATCACCTGCGCGAGCGACAGCACCAGCCCTGCGGCCGCGACGATCGCCATCGTCGCCCAGAAGCGGCTCGTCGTCTGCTGCCCGACCTGCGTCGCAAGCCACAGGAGCAGCCCGGCCGTGCCGGCCGCGACTGCCGTCGTCAGCCCGCGTGTTGCGTCGTAGAGTCCGTACCTGCGCATCGCTTCACCCCATCTCGGATTCCATGGCCACCGGGAAAACGCGGAAGCGCGGGTTCTGGGTGCGGGTGCTACAGGTCGAGGCGGCGAGCGTCGAAGCTCGCCGACCAGAGCTCGCTCCGGAACTCCTCGAGCGTCGCGTGCGCGTCGTCGCGGAAGAGATGCTCCACCACGCCGACCTCGCGGTCGTTGTGGAACGGCAGGTCGACGTGTTCGTGTGACACGAGGTTGACCGAGAGCCGCTGGCAGGCCGGGCAGCGCACGGCGAGCCCGAGCGCGTCGTCGCCGGGCGTCAGCAGGAAGAAGAACGACGGGAACACCGGGCGCGTCCGCTCCTCCGGGTAGCAGAAGAACGTCCAGGGCCACTCCCCCGCCTTGATCCGCGACGCCGCCAGCAAGCTGAGCTCGCTTGCCACCGGCTCGATCCGCGAGGTCATCAGGTTGAGGAACACTCCAGCCTCGAGCCCGAGCGGCGCCCAGTCGAGCTCGTCGTGGCACACGAGGCCGTCGTGCTCGCCGCCGCACCCGCAGGCGAAGCGGACGCGGTAGACGACCGGGTGCGCCGTTCCCTCGAGGCGCTCGATGCTGCGGAACGCGGAGAGCGCGACACGGCTCTCCCCCAGGCTGGGGCACGCGAACGTGTACCGGCTGGTCAGCGCGTCGAACATGACGAAGTTCTAATCGACATTCCGGACGGTGAACAGAGTCCCCCATATTTGCGCTTTGCTATCGGGATGCCTGCGGCAGACGACCTGGACGCCCTCACCGGCGAGCTGGCCTCGATGCTCGACGAGGCGCGCGCCGCCGTGGCCGCCGGCGGGGACCCCGACGGCGCTGCCCTCACCGCCCGCATCCGGGAGGCCGGCCGCCGTACGCCGGGCCGTGCCGCGGCGAAGGCGGTCGAGCGCGCCCTCCAGCAGCTCGAGCGGGTGCTGGCGATCCGGCGCGCCCGCGCCCGCCTCGCAGCCCCTC
>JANMWV010000339.1:0-1521 GCA_031394165.1 Actinomycetes bacterium | reverse complement strand
GCGCATCTCCGTGATGGGCGGCGAGCAGGCGGCGACCGTCCTCGCGATGGTCGGCGACGTCGACGAGGATGCCATCCGCCAGAAGTACGAGGAGGAAGGCAACCCGTACTACTCGACGGCACGGCTCTGGGACGACGGCATCATCGACCCGCTCGACACCCGCCGCGTGCTCGCACTCGGGATCGCCGCCGCGCTCAACGCACCGATTCCAGAGACCACCTTCGGCATCTTTCGGATGTGACGGTGAGCCGCGGCTCGACTGCGCTCCTCGCCGTCGCGCAGGTTGCTTTGGCTTTGGGGGTGTTCCTCGGCTCCTGGGCGCTGTTGCACCACGGCACGCTCGCGCGCGGGCAGATCACCGACACGGGCGGGTACCAGGAGCACGGCGACGCGATCGCACGCGGCCAGGTGCCCTACCGCGACTTCCAGCTCGAGTATCCGCCGGGCGCGCTGCCGGTGTTCGTGCTCCCCTCGCTCGGCCACGAAGGAGACCGCGATGCGTACAACCGCTGGTTCGACCGGCTGATGGCCCTCTGCGGCTGCATCGCCGTCGGCGGTGTCGGCCTCGCGCTGCGCGGGCTCGGGGCGGGCGCGCTTCGGTCGGCCGCGGCCCTCGGCCTCGTGGCGGTCTCGCCGCTCCTCACGGGCTCCGTCGCTCTCTCACGATTCGACTTCTGGCCTGCGGCACTCGCAGTGCTCGCGCTCGCTGCGGTTCTGCACGAGCGACTCGTGCTCGCCGCGCTCGGGCTCGGTGCGGCGATCGCGGCGAAGCTGTGGCCGGCGGTGCTCGCGCCGCTGGTCGTCGCGCACGTCTGGCGGACGCGCGGGCCGCGCGCGGCTGCGGCGTGGCTGCTCGGGCTCGTCGCGGTCGACGCGGCGATCTTCCTACCGTTCGCCGTCCTCTCTCCCGGCGGGCTGCGGGCGAGCTTCCACGCGCAGATCGCGCGGCCGCTGCAGCTCGAAAGTCTCGGCGGCGCCGTGCTCATCGCGGTGCATCACCTCGCGGGCACCAGCCTGCACGTCGTCACGACGTACGGCTCGCAGAACCTCGACGGCACCGGCGCGCGTGCGGTCGAGATCGCGACGACGGTGGCCGGCGTGCTCGCACTCGCGACCGTGTGGACGCTGTACGCGCGACGCGCTGCCGACGGCGAGCGGCTCGTCGCGCACGCGGCGGCGGCCGTCGCGGCGGTGCTCGCCTTCGGCAAGGTGTTCTCGCCGCAGTTCGTGATCTGGCTCGTGCCGCTCGTACCGCTCGTGCGCGGCAAGCGCGGCATCGCCGCAGGCGGTCTGCTGGCGAGCGCGCTCGTGTTGACGCAGCTGTGGTTTCCTCGGCACTACTGGCCGCTCGCACAGCATCTCGCGCAGCGCGAGTCGTGGCTGCTGCTCGCGCGCGACCTCGTCGTCGTCGCGCTCGCGGTCCTGCTCGCGTGGCCGCGTCGAGAGCGCGAGCGGCTCGGGGAAGGCCGCGCCCTGCTCGAAGCGCTCCAGCGCGTCCGGACCCAGGTCGAGTGAGGCACC
>JANMWV010000298.1:0-4926 GCA_031394165.1 Actinomycetes bacterium | reverse complement strand
GACCGCCTCGTCGAGCGCGATGTGGAGATCACGGAGGTCGCGATAGGCGCCGTCGTCGACCTCGTAGTAGAGGGTGGTTAGACCGATCTGGCGCTCGAGGCAGATTTCCGAGCGCCGCGCGGTAACCGCGCGTGCAGCGGTGGCGATGGGCTCGCGGTCTTCGGGCCGCGGCCACGGGAACGTCTCGAACACGGTGCTGGGGGTGTAACGGATGTCGACGCGCAACGTCGACGACCTCGCTGCGGCCCAGGCCGCATGGGCAGACGACAGCAGCACACCCATTGAAAAGTCGTCGGAGAACGCGAACACTGTCGTCGCGTTACTCGGACAAACGACTGGCGCTACCCAGCAAAACTGGACTCTCTTTCCTTGGGCGTTAGCCGCGATATATCGCGAGAGCGGCGCCAACGCAGTTCGCATTCCGGTGATCGGCTCCGAAAACCGCCACCAGTTTTCGCGGTAAGCCTTACGACTCACCTTGCTTTCACAGGGCGCACGCGAACTTCAACGATCGACAGCGCGTCCGGATGCCTCATCGCCTCTTCGAGGGCCATGAAGCCGAAGTCGATGATGTAACGCGTCGGATGCTGCTGCGGATCGTTCGCGATGTCGCGCCCGATCAAGTACGGACGCACAACGCGGGAGTATTCGGCATTCGTCCGCTTGAGAAGACTCCTGGCTTCGTCCACTTCGAGGATGAGGCCACGCGCGCCCGGAATCGGGCCGTAAAAACAATGGCCTGCGTTCTCAGCAAGGCGTGTTGCGTCGCCGAGATCGCGTCCCGCGGCGACGAGAGACGCGGAAATGGCACCGACTCGCACACCGTCGAGCATCGCGTGGACGTCGAAGGTTGGCTCGCGCACCCAGTTGACGATGCTCACGTTCACGACAGCATCTCCAGGCCACGGTTGCTTCGACACCGCGTTGGTGATCACGCCGCCCTGGTCTGTGATCCATCCAAGGCTCGGCCCGCGGTTTCGGTTCTGCGAGATGGAGTTCGTGCCCACAAGTCCAGCCCGTCCCCCAGGCCGCAACTGGTCGTGGGCCTTTCTGAACCAGTAAACGGCGTAGTCCTTGACGCCTATGCCGAACGCATCTTTCAGCCACTCGACGTACTCGTCACCGAGCTCGCCGCGAATTAGGCGATCTCCGTGGTACGGCGGATTACCGATGATCGCGTCCGCGCGCGGCCAATCCAGCCGCAGCGCATCGCCGCGCCGAATCCCGGAGAGATCGACGAGCGGCAGCACGCTTTCATCGAGCCCCAGCTCGTCGACGGCGAGCTTGTGCCCCATCCAGAGCGTCACGCGCGCGAGCTGCACGGCGAACGGCTCGAGCTCGATCCCCTTCATGTTCGACAACGGGAAGTAGACAGCGAGCGACTGCTGCGCGGCGAGGCCGGCGTTCTTCCGCATGTCGGTTGCACGCCGCCGCAGCTCGGCCTCGATCCGCCGCAGATGGCGATAGGCGACGTAGAGGAAGTTGCCCGAGCCGCACGCGGGGTCGAGCACGACGTAGTGCATGAGGTCGTTCTGCGCGGCCTCGACGTCGGCCAGCGTGCGGCAGCCGGCGATCCGCTCGCGCCACGGCTCGACGATCGTCGGCAGGACGATCTTGAGGATGTCCGCCTCCGCCGTGAAATGCGCGCCGAACGCCCACTGGCGCTCCTTGCCGAGCGCTCCCTGCAGCAGGCCGCCGAAGATCGCCGGCTCGACGTCCTTCCAGTTGAAGCCTTCCGCCGCGCGTGCGAGCAACTCGACCTCCTCGGGCTCGAGGTGCACGCGTGCCGGCTTCGTGAACAGCGAGCCGTTCGCGTACGGCGTCCTTTCATAGAGGCCGTGCTCCGGACGCGGCCCTTTCGTGGCGAGGATCTCGAACAGCCGCCCGAGGGCGTCGGCACTCGCGCGCGTGGGGTCGTCGGCGAGCTCGCCGACGACGCGCGTGAACACGTGCGAGGGCAGCATGTGCAGGTCCTCGGCGAACATCGACCAGACGCACTGGAGGATGAAGTCGCGGAGGACGTCGAGATCGGCGGCGCCGCGATCCTGAAGGCGCTTGTACAGATCGGTGACGAGCGCGACCGCCTCGCGCGTGAGCGCCGCGCCCCCGCCCTCGAACACCGGCGGCCTTCCCGTGAGGAAGTTCAGGACGTCGAGGTTGTCCGACAGGTCGACGAGCTCGACGACCGCCCGCGGCGCCGTGTAGACGGCTCCCGGCTCCCAGATCTCGAAGCGGTGGAACGCGCACACCACCGCCCACCGTGGGGCCGGAGACCGGGGCGTGCCGGACTGCTGCCAGTACGTCAGAAGCTGCTCTCGGTGCTCGGCGAGACGACCGGCCTCGCTGGGCCGCTTCATCTCGACGATGCAGACGCCGGGCCAGATCAGGTCCATGAACCCGCCGGGACCGTGCTCCTCGAACTTCGCCCCGGCGTCGAGCCGGTCGACGCCGTAGCAGGCGAGCAGCTCGTTGAGGAACGTCTGCGCCTCCGCGCGCTCGGTGCCGTGGTAGCCGCCCCACCGCGCGGCGAACTCGGCCAGACGTCGGCGGATCTCCTCCTCGGGCGGCGGCACGACCGCCTCCTTACAGGCTCAGCTGCTCTTTCGGGACCGCGAAGAAGGTGCCCTGGCGCAGCCGGCGGGCCACGTCGCTCAGCTCCGCCTCCGCCTGCGTCAGCGCGTCGACGAGATGCTCGTCGGCGCCGCTCTTGCGCAGCGCGGCAACGGCCCGCTCGGTCCGCGACCGTGCCTGCTCGATGTAGAGCATGGCGACGTCGATCTCCTCGAAGTGCTGGTCCTCCAGTTCCTGCCTCCTCTCGCCGGACACAGTAGAGGAGGTCGCGGACGTCGGCGCTGGACGAGCCATCGGCCGAGCGTAGACGCCGAAAAGTGCCGACATCGTGCCGTCTCCCCGGCTATTCCGGCGTGTGGCACACCGCCTCGACGTTGTTCCCGTCCGCGTCGAGCACGAACGCGCCGTAGTACGTCGGGTGGTACATCTCCCGGATTCCCGGCGCACCGTTGTCCCGGCCGCCCGCGGCGAGGGCCGCCTCGTGGAACGCGTCCACGGTCGCCCGATCCTTCGCCGCGAACCCGACGTGCGTGCCCGTGCCGTACGGCTCGCGCTGCGAGATCCAGAACTCCGGCTTGTCGCCGGTGCCGAAGCCGGCCGCCTTCCACTCGTCGAACGCCATCACGACGCGCCACCCGAGCGGCGCCAGCGCCTGCTCGAAGAAGGCACGACTGGCCGCGTAGTCCTTCACGTTGAGACCGACATGGTCGAACATCGCTCGCTCCTCTCGTTAAGGTCAACACATGATCCTCGAGAACGGCGTCGTCCGCACGCTCGACCCCGGGCTGCCGCTCTCGCGCGCGCTCGCCATTGCAGGCGACCGCATCGCGGGCGGCGTCGGCGTGCACGAGACCGCGCTCGCGAGCCCGGAGACGGTCGATCTCGGCGGACGCTGCGTCGTCCCCGGCTTCACCGACTCGCACGTGCACTTCCCGACCTGGGCCGTCGCGCAACGCGAGATCAAACTGGACGACGCCGGCTCGCTCGCCGAGGCGCTCGACCGGGTGCGCCGCGCGCCGGCGCAGGGCACCTGGATCCGCGGCTACGGCTGGCGCAACGCCGACTGGCCCGACTCGCGCTTGCCGACGAAGGACGACCTCGACGCCGTCACGGGCGACCGCCCGGCGGCGCTGATCTCCAAGGACTTTCACGGGCTCTGGCTCAACTCGGCAGCGCTCGCCGTCGCGGGCGGCGACCTCGAGACGCACGGCGGCGTCGTCGAGCGCGACGCGAACGGCGAGCCTTCGGGCGTCCTGCTCGAGGAAGCGGCGTGGCAGTTCAAGGCGCGTTACCTGACGATCCCCGACGGCGAGTACGTCGACGCGATGCGTACCGGCGTCAAGCTCGCGCACTCGCGCGGTGTCACGTGCGTGCACGACAAGGACGGCTGGCTCGGCGCAGCCGGCCTGTGGCAGCAACTCGACGAGCATGGCGGGCTCACGTTGCGCGTCTGGCAGTCGGTGCCGCACGAGACGCTGCCTGCGCTCGGCGCGCTCTCGCTGCGCAGCGGCCTCGGCTCGTCGATGCTGCGCGTCGGCTACCTCAAGGTCTTCATGGACGGAACGCTCGGCTCGCAGACCGCATGGATGCTCGACGGAAGCGGCGTGCAGATCACGAGCGGCGAGGAGCTCGCGGAGATCGTCCGTCGCGGCGCCGAGCTGGGCTGGCCGGTCGGCGTGCACGCGATCGGCGACCGCGCGAACCGCGAGGCGCTCGACGCGTTCGAGCAGACCCGCGACGTCTGGCAGCCGCGGGGCCTGCGCCAGAGGATCGAGCACGCGCAGTGCCTCGCGCCCGAAGACATCCCACGCTTCGCGCAGCTCGGGGTCGCCGTCTCGGCGCAGTTCACGCACGCGCCCTCCGACCGCGACCTCGCCGAGCGGTTCTGGGAAGACAAGCTCGACGGCACGTACGCATTCCGGTCGCTGCTCGACGCCGGCGCGCTGATCGCGAACGGCTCCGACGCGCCGGTCGAGGAGCTCGACCCGTGGCAGGGCGTCGTCGCAGGCGTCCGGCGCACGCTCGACGACCGGCCGGCCTGGCTGCCCGACCAGGCAGTGACGCTCGACCAGGCACTGCACGCGACCTGCGTCGCACCGTCGTGGCTCTCCCACGACGAGCGTGTCCGCGGCACGCTCCTGCCCGGACGGCTCGCCGACCTCGTCGTGCTCGACCGCGACCCGTACGCGTGCGAGCCGGCCGAACTGGCCGAGGTGCAGGTCGTCGCGACGATGGTCGCCGGCCGCTGGGTGCACAACCCGCCCCCCTGGAACTAGGCCCAGGGGTTGCAAGCCGACCGACGCATTTGATCAAATCGTCCATCCGGTTCCGATCCAGAGAGAAGGAGGCGAGATG
>JANMWV010000282.1:0-2956 GCA_031394165.1 Actinomycetes bacterium | reverse complement strand
CTCGGCGCAACCGTCTCCTCCGAGGAGGTGGCGCGCGGAAAGCCGGCGCCCGACGTCTATCTGGAGGCTGCGCGGCGCCTGAGCGTCGCGCCGGAGCGCTGCGCCGCGGTCGAGGACTCACACAGCGGCATCCGCTCGGCGAAGGCGGCCGGGATGCGCGTGGTCGCCTTCCCGAACGCGAGCTATCCGCCGGACGCGGAGGCGCTCGCGCAGGCGGACGCCGTCATCCGCTCACTGGACGAGCTCACGCCGGAGCTCGTCGCCTCCGGATCAGCGTGATGCCGTCCCGGATGGTCAGCAGCACGCACTCGACGCGGTCGTCTGCGCGCACGTGGTCGTTGAAGCGCGCGATCGCCTCCGACATCTCGCCGTTCGGCGCGATCACGTTGCCGCTCGCAAGCGTGTTGTCGGCGAGGATCACACCGCCGTCGGCGAGCTTCGCCAGCGCCGCTTCGTAGTAGTCGATGTAACCGGGCTTGTCCGCGTCGATGAAGACGAGGTCGAACGGCCCGTCGAGGGTCGCGAGCGTCTCAAGGGCGGGACCGAGCCGATAGTCGATGCGATTGGCGACGCCTGCCTCTTCCGCGTAGCGGCGTGCGATCACAGTCGTCTCCGTGTTGACGTCGCATGAGACGAGCTTCGCGCCGTCCGGGAGCGCCGACGCCATCGCGATCGACGACCAGCCGGTGAACGTGCCGATCTCGAGTACGAGACGCGGTTGCGTCAGGCCGACGACGAACGAGAGGAACGCGCCCTCGAGCGCGCCCACCATCATCTGCGGCGCGTTCTGCGACTCGCGCGTCTCGGCGCCGAGGCGATCGAAGAGCTCGGCGGGCGGCGTCGAATGCGCCTCGGCGTACGCCTCGAGCGCATCCCAGTCGAACTCCATCAATCGACCCTCCCCACGAGTACGCAGCCGTTGTGGCCGCCGAGCCCCATCGCGTTGGACAGTGCGACGTCGATCCGCGCCTCGCGCGCGACGTTCGGGACGTAGTCGAGGTCGCACACCGGGTCGGGATGCTCGTAGTTGATCGTCGGCGGCAACACGCCTTCGTGCACGGCGAGCACGCACATCATCGCCTCGATCGCGCCCGCCGCACCGAAGCAGTGACCGGTGACCGACTTCGTCGACGAGACCGCGAGCTCGTACGCATGATCGCCGAAGACGTCCTTGATCGCCTTCGTCTCGGCCGCGTCGCCGAGCGGCGTCGAGGTGCCGTGCGCATTGATGTAGCCCACCCGCTCCGGCGCGACGCCGCTGCGCTCGAGCGCACTGCGCATCATCTCCGAGACGCCGATCGAGTCGGGGTCGGGCTGCGCGATGTGGTGCGCGTCGTTCGACGCGCCGTAGCCGAGGATCTCCGCGTAGATCGTCGCGCCCCGCTTCTGCGCGGCCTCCAGTTCCTCGAGCACGAGGATGCACGCGCCTTCGCCCATCACGAAGCCGGCCCGCGTGGCGTCGAACGGTCGTGACGCACGCGCCGGGTTCTCGTCCTCGGCGACGAGCCCGCGCATCGCGCAGAAGCCGGCGAGGATCAACGGGTGGATGCAGGCCTCGGCGCCGCCGGCGAGCACCGCGTCCGCTGCGCCTCGGCGAATCATCTCGGCGCCCTCGCCGACGGCGTGCGAGCCGGTCGCGCACGCGGACACAGGCGCGAAGTTCGGGCCCCGGAAGCCGAGCGAGATCGCAAGCTGGCCGCTCGCCGTGTCGGCGAGCACGCTCGGGATGAACGTCGGCGAGACGCGCGTATGGCCGCGGTCGCGCAGGATGTTCGCCTGCTCGACGATGCCGATCAGGCCGCCGATCGCCGTGCCGAAGAGGATCCCGACGCGCGAGGCGTCGTAGGCGCCGTCGAGCCTGGCGTCCGCGACGGCCTCCCGGCCGGCGCCGAGGGCGAGCAGGACGTTCCGCTCGAGCTTTCGCACCTCTTTCGGCGACGCGACCGACGTGGGGTCGAAGTCCGTGACCTCGCCCGCGATGCGGACCGGGAAGTCGCTCGCGTCGAACGCGTGGATGAAATCGATGCCGCTCTCGCCCGCGACGGCAGCGCGCCACGTCGACCGCGCGTCGTTTCCGATCGGCGTCACCGCGCCGAGCCCCGTGACCACCACCCTCCTCACCTGGCCAGATTAGACGCGCTCCGGCGCCCGGGGTTGCGTGTTGCACAGGTTAGAGAGACCGGCCCGGCGGGCAATGAGATCTCCACCAGAGCCAGGAGGTCCAGAAATAAGCAGCATTGCCGGCACCGCGCAGAACCAGCCGGGGCTCGTGTTCTTCTACTCGCCGGTCTCCGGCTCCTGTCGCCGCGTCGAAGGGTTCCTCGCCCAGGTGCTCCAGCGCCGGCGCAACCACGGCACCTTCAAGCTCTACCGGGTCGACGAGCGGGAGCGCCCCGACCTCGTCGAGCGCTTCGCCGTCGCCATGCTGCCGACGTTGGTGGTCGTCGAGGACAAGGTCGTGCGCGCACGCCTCGAGCGCCCGCGCGGCTGCCGGGAGATCGAGCGCTTCCTCGCGCCCTGGTTGAAGTAGCATCGCTGCGCTCGCTTCACGGGGGAAACCATGTTTCCCCCGTGGGCCCCCTTCTTTCGTGCTCGCGGCAGACGTGTCACTGCTGCGCGGAGCAGGCTCCGCTCCGCGACGAAGAACCACCGGCGCCTGGAACGGCGGGCGGACACGCTCTACGGACCAGCCGTCCCGGGCGCCGACCTGAACTCGAAGCGCGCGCTCGCACCGTCGACCGCGACACCGGTGAGCAGCGCAACGGCGGGAACGGACGGCGTGTGCGACCGGCCGCAGCCGGCGACGAGGGCCACTGCAGCGACGGGGACGACGAGCCACCTCACCGGGATAGGCTCGCACACATGGCCGACCCAGAGCGCCCCGCCACCCTGGGCCTACAGGTCCCGTTCCCGCCGATGGAGGCCGAGCTCGTCTCCGAGCTGCCGGAGCGCGCGG
>JANMWV010000238.1:0-14682 GCA_031394165.1 Actinomycetes bacterium | reverse complement strand
GGACGACATCCGCGAGCTGCTGGAGCCGCGGGTCGGGGATCGCGGCCATGCCCACGTCATCGCGCGCCTTCGTGCCCGTGAGGGCCTCGAACAGCATCGACTTGCCGGAGCTCTGGAGCCCCACGATTCCTACCTCGAGCGCCATGCGCCCATGCTAATTGTCGCGGGACTGAACCTGCTTCTGGAGCGACGCGAGCGCCCGGTGCTGCAACGACTTGATCGCGCCTTCGGTCTTGTCGAGGATCCTCGCGACGTCGGCGTTCGCGAAGTTGAAGACGAACTTCAGCGTCAGCACCTGCTGCTGCTCGTGCGACAGCGTGTCGATCAGCTCGAGCATCGACTGGCGGCCGATCGACTGCATCGCCTCGAGCTCGGCCGATGGCTCCTCCGAGCCGTGCGGCTCCGGTACCTCCTCGTACGGCTGCCAGCGGCGGTGCGCGCGGAAGTGGTCCATCGAGAGGTTGTGGGCGATCCGGAAGAGCCACGCGGAGAAGGGCGCGGCCTGCCAGCGGAAGCGGCCGATCGACTCGAGCATCTTCAGGAACGTCTGGGTCGTCAGGTCCTCGGCGTCGTGGCGGTTGCCGACGGTCATGTGGAGGTAGCTGTAGATCCGGTCGAAATGGAGCAGGTACAGCTCCTCGAGCGCGGCACGGTCGCCCTGCTGGGCGCGATCGACGAGCGTGCGGACGTGGTCCGTCGACGCCCGCTGCGCGGACTGCTCCGTGGGGTCCGAGCTCACGTCGTCAGCCTCCCCCCGGGCGGGCGCGGCTAACCCGTACCGAAGCCGACGCGGCTCGACCGGCTGAAACGCCGGTAATAGGAAACCCGGGGCACGACCACGTGGTAGGGCCCGTCATCCGTGTCCAGGACGATCACGCGCGGGCCGTCCTCGTGCAGGGCACGCTCGAGCTCGGCGGCGGCGGCGGCGTCCACGAAGCCGCCGATCACCTGCCCGCCCTCGAACCCGATCTCGACTCGCACACGATCGCCGTCAGCCACGCGCCACCACCTCCGAGAGAATGCCGTGAACGGAATCCGGGTGCAGGAAGGCGACCTCGAGGCCGAACAGCCCCTCGCGGGGGACGGCGTCGATCAGCTCGACGCCCTGCGCCGCGAGCTCGGCGAGCGCCGACGCCACGTCGTCCACCTCGTACGCCAGGTGATGCATGCCGGGGCCGCGCTTGGCGATGAACTTGCCGACCGGTGAGTCGTCGCCGAGCGGCGCCAGCAGCTCGACGCGACTGTCGCCGACGCGCATCGATGCGGCCTCGACGCCCTGGTCGTCCACGCGCGCGCGGTGCTCGAGGCGGCCGCCGAAGAGGCGCTCGTAGGTCTGCACCGCTTCGTCGAGGTCCGCGACGGCGACGCCGACGTGGTGGATGCCTCGTGCTTCCACCCGGTCGATGCTAGCCGGTGCCGGTGAGGCGGCGGAGCGCTAGACGCCGAAGTCGGGGCGAGGGCCGACGCTCTGCGACGCGACGACGCGTGGCGTCCCGACCGTGTCGGAGGCCCGCGACTCGGGCTCAACGTCGGCGAGCATCTCGAGCACTTCGTCGCGGCCGAGCGTCTCTTTCTCGAGCAGCGCGGCGGCGATTCGATCGAGCGGGGCGCGGTGCTTCTTCAGCAGGCGGAGCGACTCGGCGTACGCGGTGTCGGTGAAGCGGGCCTGCTCGCTGTCGCGGAGCCGCTTCGTCTCCTCCGACAGGGCGTAGTTGTCGGCGCGCATCGTGCGCGAGGAGACGCCGTCCGCCATCCCCCACTCGAAGACCATCGACCGTGCGATCTCGGTGACCTTCTCCAGGTCGTTCGCGGCGCCCGTGGTGACGCGACCGAAGACGACTTCCTCGGCAGCGCGGCCGGCGAGCGCGACGATCATGCGGTCGATCAGCTCTTCCTTCGTGTGGAGGTAGCGATCCTCCTCCGGGAGGTAGAACGCGTAGCCGAGCGCGTCGCCGCGCGAGACGATCGTCACCTTCTGAAGCTCCATCGCGGAGCCCATCAGATGCGCCATCAGCGCGTGGCCACCCTCATGGAACGCGAGGATGCGACGCTCCTTCTCGGTGAGCACCTTCTTCTGCTGCAGCCCGGCGACGACACGCTCGATTGCAGAGTCGAAGTCCATCTGGGTCACGTAGTCGTCGTTGCGGCGGCCGGCGAAGATCGCCGCCTCGTTGCAGATGTTGGCGAGCTCGGCGCCCGTCAGCCCGCTCGTCTGCTTCGCAACCTGACGCAGGTCGACGTTCGACCCGAGCGGCTTGCCGCGGGTGTGCACCGCGAGAATCGCCTCACGGCCGGCGAGGTCCGGCGGTGCGACGAGCATCTGCCGGTCGAAGCGGCCGGGCCGCAGGAGCGCGGTATCGAGATCCTGGATGCGGTTCGAGGCGCCCATGACGACGACCTGCTCGGCACCCTCGAAGCCGTCGAGCTCGACGAGTAGCTGATTCAGCGTCTGATCCTGCTCGCGGTTGAACCCGCTGCCGCTGCGCTGCGCGCCGACGGCGTCGAGCTCGTCGATGAAGACGATCGCGGGCGCGTGCTTGCGCGCCTGGGCGAAGAGCTTGCGGATGCGTGCAGCACCGAGGCCGGCGAACATCTCGACGAACGACGACGCGCTGGCGGAGTAGAAGTTCGCACCCGACTCGTGGGCGACGGCCTTCGCGAGCAGCGTCTTGCCGGTGCCCGGAGGCCCGTAGAGCAGAAGCCCCTTCGGCACCTTCGCGCCGAGACGCTCGAAGCGCTTCGGATCCTTGAGGAAGTCGACGACCTCCATCAGCTCGGCGCGCACCTCTTCGACGCCGGCGACGTCGTCCCAGCTCGTGTGCGACTTCGCGCGCGAGTCGAGGTGCGTCGGCTTGACGCGCGGCATCATCCCGACGGTCTTCCAGAGGAGCCACGCGGTCAGGATGAGGATCGCGAAGAACGCGAGCGGAAGCCACGTGGTCGCGAAATCTGCAGCGTTATGGAACCAGTGCCCCACCATTCTGAGATTTCATCGGCAGCAGGGAACGAATCCCTTAGCCGAGTGAGCCGATCACCTCCTCGACGGTCGTGAAGGCTACCCCGCGTTTGCGCCAGACCGCCATACAGGCCGTGGTGCGGGCCGCGTCGAGTCCCCGGGACGCGTCCTCGACGAAGCTGACGCGGAGTCCGCGAAGGAGGAAGCCGAGAATCGCCGCGTTGTTGCAGACGTCGGTCGCGACGCCGAAGACGACGATCTCGGCGGGCGTAAGCGCGGCGAGCAGCGCCTCGGTGTTCGGGTTCGTGAAGACGTCGAAGCTCTTCTTCGGCAACAGGATCTCGCAGCGGCCCTCGATCAGCCGCGGGACGAGGCCCGGCGGATACGGCACGAGCGGCAGCGGCAGCGGGTCGCGCTGCTTCGTCTCGAGGATCTTTTCGGCGCCGCGCGTCCCGCGCAGACAATGGGGCGGATACGTGTTCGTGAAGTCCGGCGTGTCGGAGATTTCCGGGTCGGTCAGCTCGTGGTCGTCGGCGGAGGCGACGTGGACGAGGCGCGCGGCGCGCCACGCATCGACGAGGCGCTCCATCGCCGGCACGACGTCCGTCGCACCGGGGACGTAGAGCTTCCCCGCCGGCTCCATGAAGTCGACCTGCGTGTCGACGTCCCAGAGGATGCGTCCGGCCATGCGGGCATTGTCGCTGCTCGCCGTGTCCCCGGGGAAGGGCACCGAACAGCACACGTCTTGCACCAGGTGTGTGACGTGTCCGACGGAGCCCCGTCTCGCACCAGGTGTATGACGTGGCTGTTGGAAGCGTGACCGAGTCGGACATCTTGCGCGTGGCGGGTGCACGCGCAAGGCTCGCCCCGTGGGACACATTCCGCGCGACGCGGCACCGGGGATCCATCACGTCACCGTGGGGGCGACTGGCGGCGAGCCGTACTATCTCGACGGTCCCGACCGCCTCGTGTGGACGCGCCGGCTCATCCGCACGCTCGACCGATTCGGCTGGACGTGCATCACCCTGTGCCAGCTGACGACACACGTCCACGCGATCTTCGACATCCCGGATGAATCGATGCCTCGCGGCATGCATTACCTCAACTCGTTCTACGGGACGTACTTCAACGAGACGAACGAGCGACGCGGAACTCTCGTCCGATCGCGGTACTGGTCGAAGCGGATCGTCGACGACGAGCAACTCCTGGCCGCGTTTCGCTACGTCGTCCGCAACCCGGTGCGGGCCGGTCTCTGCGCGCGGGCGGAAGACTGGCCGTGGAGCAGCTTCGCGACGTCTTGTGGGGTCGCGCAGACGTTCCCATTCGTCGACGCATCGATCGTCATCGGCACGCTCGGTGCGACTCGGGCCAACGCCTCCCGGCGGCTTCGCGCACTGGCCCGCGATTAGGTGACGAGCTCGAGCCGCGGGTTCTCGCGGTAGCGGCGGCCGACCTTCGCCGACGGCTTGCCGTCGGTCATGACGATGTCGCCCGTGAAGTCGTTCGAGCCGCGAATGAGCGACGAGCCGATGCCGTACGCGTCGACGGGGACGCCCTTGCCCTCGAAATCGCCGATCTTGTCGACCGTGAAGCCACCCGACGCGACGATCCGCACCCACGAATAGCCGCGCTCGTCGAGCGCGTTACGCACCTTCCACACCAGCCGCTCGTTGACGCCGGTCGGCTGAAAGTCTCCCATCTCCCCCCAGAGCGAGCGGTCGACGAGCGCCTCCGACGTGTCCAGCCGCACACCCCACAGCCGTTCGCCGAGCGCGTCGGCAATCGCGAGTGCCGTAACGACCGAGTCGTTGTCGAAGTCGACGAGCACCGTCACGTTCATGTCCTCGGGCGCCCACTCGGCGAACTTGCGCGCAGCGAGCACCGAGTCGCCGCCGTACGCGGCGATCAGCGAATGCGGAACCGTGCCGAATCCGCGACCGCCCCACCACGACGCCTGCTCGTCGGTCGTGACGCCGATCTCCGCGCCGACGACCTGACCCGCGATGTACGCGGCATAGCCGTCGCCTGTCTGGATGCGGTGATGGTCGTGACGCGCGGGCATGAAGATAATCGGCTTACCGTTGGCCGCCTGCAACACGTGCACGACGTTCGTCGTGATCAGCGTGCGCCGCGCGAGCGTGCCGAGCACCGGCGTCTCGAGATGCGCGAACGTCGTGTAATCGCCCTCGATCGTCAGCACCGTTTCCAACGGCTCGATGCGGTCGCCGTCGTACAGCGCACGCACCTCGAGGCCGTCGAGCTCGTTCGCACAGAGCTTGAGGATCGCGATCGCCTCGTCCATGCCGCCGAGCCACGCGTGCTCCCGCTGGAACATCTGCATCACGACGCGCGGATGCCGTCCGTCCCGAAGCAACGTCTCGCGCGCGTGGTTGAAGTACGCGTCCGTGTACCAGCCGGCGCGCATCTTCTCGACCGGCAGGTCGAAGATCTCGGGCGGAAGTCGCGTCCTAAGCGTCTGAGCCATGCTCGAGCTCGAGGCACGCTGCGAGCGCGGCCTCGGCGACCTCCAGCTGCGCGGCCGACGGCTCGGCCGTCGAGAAGCGGTGCTGGATCTCGTGGCCCGGCTTGGCCAGCGCCTGGGCGATCGGATTGCCGGGATGCCGCGTCATCCAGCCGAAGATCTCCGTCGTCGCCGCCAGCGCGCCGAGCTGCGCCGCAGCACGCGCACCGCCTCGCCGACGCTCGGGCGCGAGACCGGCGAGCACGTTGCCCACCGCCGTCGTCGCGACGAGCGGCCCGATCAGATGTCCGCCGCAGCGCTCGTGCTCCTTCGTCGCCCCGGCGCCGTGCTCGTACGTCCCGATCGAGATGTGCTCCGCGCCGTGATACGACGCGAGCTCCGAGCCGCGCATCGCGAACAGCGCCGGCGCGAGCGACAACAGCCCCGAGATCAGTTCCTGCGCCGCAGGCCGCAGCCGGCCGGAATCGCGCACGCCCTTGACGGCGGCGGCGACGCCGACCACCGACACGTAGACGCGCGGGCTCTGCATCGGCAGCCGAGCGCCCGGCAGCTTGCGCTTCACCTGCGGCAGCAGCACGAGCGCTTCCGCGAGGCGCGCCGGGCCGCGGAGCAGCGGGCTCGTGACGCGCGAGGCGCGGAACCGCTTGCGCGCCGACGCGACTTCGAGCCGTCCGTCCTCACGGCGGATGGCGCACGCCCACGAATTGGGCCCGTGTACGAGCACGCCGTTCGCCAGGGCCATGCCGCCGAGACGGATCTTCTCGTCGCTCATCGATCCAGAGGGTATCCGGCGGCCGAACGCAGGGCGCGCTGGAGCGCCTCCGCCGCAGGCCCCGGCTTACCGTGGCCGATCGCGTGCCCGTCCACCGCCACGACGCCCATCACCTCGCGGATCGAGGAGGTGAGCAGCACTTCGTCCGCCGCGAGCAGCCGCGCGAGCGGGAAGGTCCCTTCCTCCACGGCGTAGCCGGCGTCCGTGGCGAGCTCCATCACGGTCGCCCTCGTCACGCCCGCGAGGATCGGCAGCTCGAGCGACGGCGTCAGCAGCCGCCGGTCCTCGCGGAAGAAGACATTGGACGTCGGCCCTTCGAGCACGACGTCCTCCAGCGTGATGAAGAGCGCATCGTCGGCGCCACGGCGCGCCGCATCCTCCTGCGCGGCGATGTTCTCCGCGTAGCTCGTCGACTTCACGCCTGCGATCAGGGCGCCCGGCGTCCACGGGACGGTCGCAACACGCAGCCCGCGAGCGCGCAGCTCCTTGTGGCCCGACGGAAGCGTCGAGACGAGCGCGAGCCCGGTCGGCCGGTCGGCGCCTTCACGGCCCGGCGTCCACAACAGGCGAAGCACCGCGTCGGGCTGCTCGGCGGCCGCCAGCGCCTGCTCGACCGCCAGCGTCAGTCCGCCACCGTCGACGGACGGCAGGCCGATGCGCGCCGCCGACGCCGCGAGCCGGTCGAGGTGCGCGTCGAGCCTGAACGGGTGACCCGCGTAGACGCGAATCGTCTCGAACACGGCGCGTCCGCGGAGCACGCCCTCATCGTCGACGTGCAGCACGGGCTCGTTCGGATCGACGGCACCACGCCCCATCACGGCAACCGACCGCAGCGTCACCGCAGCGCCGCCGCCGGCAGCGGGGCGCCGATCGCGGCGAGCAGCGGCCGCGCCTTGACCCACGACTCCTCCACCTCGGCGGCCGGATCGGAGTCCCAGACGATGCCGCCGCCGACCCAGAGATGGATCTGCCCGGCTACGACGGCAAACGTGCGGATCGTCAATGCAAGGTCGGCGTCGCCGTTCGGGTGGATCCGGCCGAGCGCGCCCATCGACGCGCCGCGGCCGACCGGCTCGAGCGCAGCGATCACGTCGAGCGCCGCAATCTTCGGACACCCGGTGACGGAGCCGCCCGGCAGCACCGCTTCGAGCAGTTCCGTCAGACCGACGTCCACGCGCAGCTCGCCTTCAACCGTTGCGACGAGATGCGATACGCCCGCGAGCTGGTGCTCGGCGAGCAGCTCGGGCCAGTGCACGCTCCCCGGCACGCACACGCGCGAGAGGTCGTTGCGCTCGAGGTCGACGATCATCACGTGCTCAGCCGCGTCCTTCGCTGACTCCACCGGCACGCCGGCGGGCCGCGTCCCCTTGATCGGCGAGGTACGCACGGTCGAGCCGCGGCGCGAGAGCAGTAGCTCGGGCGACGCCGAGACGATCGTCCAGCCGTCACCGCAGAACGGCTGCGGCTCGAGCGGCCTCAGCGGGGCGAGCGCCTGCGCGAGGCCGGCCGCATCGCCGTCGAAGTCGGCGCAGAGATGTTGCACGAGGTTGACCTGATAGACGTCGCCTTCGGCGATCGCCGCGCGCACAGACTCGACCGCGGCTGCGTACTCGGCCTCGCTCCACGTGGGCCGCCAGTCGCCCACCGCATACGACCCTGCGACGCGCACTTCGGCAACGGTCGGCTCGATCGAGTACGCGAGGGCCGGCAGCGCGCACGGCTCGGGTGGCGCGTCCGCCTGCACGCGGCGCAACGAGTCCGACGCGCGGAAGCCGACGTACACGTGCGCGACGACGTTGTCGCGTCCGAAGAATCCCTCCGCCGCGAGCGCAGGCTCGAGCTGCGCGAGCGACTCCAGCTCGACGGTCACGCGCAGACGGCCCGCGCCGCGAAGCGCAGCCAGTCGACCGCGAGCTCGAGGTCGTCGACCGGGACGCGCTCGTCCGCCGAGTGGATGAGCTGCGCCAGCAGCTCGGCCGGCATCGCGCGCACCGGAAAGAACCCGTACGCGACGGTGCCGAACGCCTCGCGCAGCCAGTGGCTGTCGGTGAACCCTGGCGAGCAGATCGGCACCGCGCGCGCGGCGGGCTCGGTCTCGGCGATGAACGCAGCGACTGCGTCCCACAGTGGCGTGTCGAGCGCCGAGCGGGTGCCGCCTTCGGCTTCGAGCCAGTCGACGTCGTAGTCGACGTCGTCGCCGAGAATCTCGCGCACGAGGCCCGCGACCTCCTCCGGACTCTGCCCCGGCAGCAACCGGCAGTCGACGTCGATCTCGCACAGCGCCGGGATCACGTTGCGCTTTTGCGACGCGGAGATCATCGTCGGCGCGAACGTCGGTGCGAGCAGCGGCTCGACGAGCTCCGCAGCCAGCGGGTGCACGGCGCGCGCGCGTTCGAGCGCCGACGCCGCAGGCGGAACCTCGCCGAGCACCGCGCGGAGGAACGCTTCGACCTCCTGCTGCACTTGCGGCTCGGGCACATACGCAGCGAGCCGCTCGACCAGGCGCACCGCCTTCACGAGCGCGTTGTCGGCGATACCCGGCATCGACGCGTGGCCCGAGCGCCCGTGCACGCGGATGGTGAACGGCGCCGTCTTCTTCTCCGCCGTCGAGCAGATGTAGTAAATCGAGCCGCCGAGGTCGAGCCGGTCACCGGCGCCCTCGTTGATCGCGTAGTCGCAGCGCACCGCGTCGGGATGCGTCTCGCAGAGCCAGCTGAGCCCGAAGCCGTCGCCGACCTCCTCGTCGGCGGTCGCCGCGAAGATCAGATCGCCCGCCGGCCGGAATCCTTCGCGGGCGAGCGACGCGATGGCCACCGCGTTCGCCGCGACCTGCCCTTTCATGTCAAGCGCGCCGCGACCCCAGACCGTCTGCCCCCACGCCTCGCCGTCGCGCACGTCGCCCGAGAAGGGCGGCACCGTCCATTCGCTGGGATCGGCGAGCACGACGTCGGTGTGCGAGAGCAGCATCAGCGCCGGCCCGCCGCCCGAGCCGCGGATCCGCGCCACGAGGCTCGCGCGCTCCGGCACGCGGGCGTAGAGCTCGCAGTCCACGCCGTTCGCCTCGAGGTACTCGCGCAGAAGCTCCGCAGCGGCCGTTTCGTTGCCCGGCGGGTTCGTCGTATCGATCCGGATGAGCCGGCTGAGGAGGTCGGTCACCTCGCCGCGCAGGCTGGTCACGGCCACGCGCGGAGCATACTTGCGGCATGAGCGACCTCTTCTCGGATGCCGCCTCGGAACGCGCGGGCGCATCGGCGCCGCTCGCCCAACGCCTGCGGCCGCGCAGCCTCGACGAGTTCGTCGGCCAGGAGCACGTGCTCGGCGAGCACTCCGCCCTGCGGCTGGCGATTTCGGAGGATCGCGTCCGCTCGTCGATCTTCTACGGGCCGCCCGGAACCGGCAAGACGACGCTCGCGCGCATCGTCGCGCTGACGACCGGCGCGGAGTTCGAAGAGCTCTCGGCAGTCTCGGCGACGGTCAAGGATGTACGCGAGGTAATCGCCCGCGCGCGCGAACGGCTCGGCGTCTCCGGCCGGCGCACGATCCTCTTCCTCGACGAGATCCACCGCTTCAACAAGGCACAGCAGGATGCGCTGCTACCTGCCGTCGAGGCGGGCCTGCTGACGCTGATCGGTGCGACGACCGAGAACCCGTACTTCGAGGTCAACTCGGCGCTGCTCTCGCGCACACAGGTGTACGAGCTCGAGTCGCTCTCGCCGGAGGCGCTGCAGGAGGTCGTGCGCCGCGGAGCCGCCGAGCTCGCCACGGAGCTCGCGCCCGAGCTGGAGGAGTTGATTGCGCGCCGCGCCGGTGGCGACGCGCGCTCGGCGCTGAACATCGTCGAGCTCGCCGCCGAGACCGCGCACGCGGAGAACAGCGTCGTCACCGAGGAGCACGTGGAAGACGCCGCGCGCAAGCGGCCCGTCGTCTACGACAAGAACGCGGACGCGCACTACGACTTCACGTCGGCGTTCATCAAGTCGATGCGCGGCAGCGACCCGGACGCCGCCGTCTACTACCTCGCCGCGATGCTCGAAGGCGGCGAGGACGCGCGCTTCATCGCGCGCCGCATGATCGTGCTCGCGTCGGAAGACATCGGCAACGCCGATCCGCGAGCGCTGCTCGTCGCCGTCGCGGCGGCGCAGGCGGTCGAGCACGTCGGCCTGCCGGAGGCCCGCCTCAACCTCTCGCAGGCGGCGATCTACCTCGCGCGCGCGCCGAAGTCGAACGCGAGCTACACGGCGATCGGCAAGGCGACCGAGGACGTGCGCGAGCACGGTCACGTGAAGCCGCCGAGGTCGCTGCGCGACGGAAGCTTCTACGGTCGCCAACTCGGGAACGGCAAGGGCTACGTCTCTCCGCACAACGACCCGCGCGCGTTCGAAGTCGACTACCTGCCCGACGAGCTGAAGGGGCGCACGTACTACGAGCCGTCCGGCAACGGCGAAGAAGCGGCCGAATGAGACTCCATGTGCACGAGTGGGGCGCCCCCGCCGCACCGGCGCTCGTCTGCCTGCACGGCGTCACCGGTCACGGCGAGCGCTACAAACAGCTCGCGGAGGAACATTGGGCGAAGCGCTTCCACGTCGTCGCGCCGGACCTGCGCGGGCACGGGCGGTCCGGCTGGGAGCCCCCGTGGACTCTCGAGACGCACGTTGCCGACATCGTCGAGACGCTCGACGCGCTCGGGATCGGCGCGGCCGACTGGGTGGGCCACTCCTGGGGCGGACGGCTCGTTCTCGAGCTCGCCGCCGCGCACCCGGAGCGCGTCCGCCGTGCGGTCTTACTCGACCCGGCGATCCAGATCCTGCCGCACGTCGCGCTGCACGCGGCGGAGTCGGAGCGCCCAGACGCGACCTTCGCATCGGCGGAGGCGTACGCCGACAGACGCGGCGACGGTCCCGGCACGCCGCGCGAGCTCGTCCTCGCCGACGCCGAGCTGCACTGCGAGCGCCTGCCCGACGGCACGCTGCGCCGCCGCACGAGCCAGGCCGCGGTCGTGTCGGTCTACGGCGAGCTCGCGTCGGCGCCACCCGCACCGGAGACGCTTCGCGCGCCGACGTTGCTGATCCACGCGCCCGCGTACGGGCTCGTGCGCGACGAGCAGCTCGACGCATACGCGGGCCGTGTCGAGGTGCAGGCGGTCCCGGGCATGCACATGGTGATCTGGGACGCCTACGACGACGTCGCCGCCGCGGTCGAGCGCTTTCTCGGCTAGAGAATCCGAGCGCCGAGCGCCGAGGCGACGAGCTCGACCGCGAGCTTCGCGGTCGTGTTCTCACGATCGAGCACGGGATTCACCTCGACGACGTCGAGCGAGTCGGCGATCCCCGACTCGGCGACGATCTCCATTGCGAGGTGCGCCTCGCGGTAGGAGAGCCCGCCGCGCACCGGCGTGCCGACACCCGGTGCATGCTCGGGATCGACAACGTCCATGTCGAGGCTCACGTGCACGAAGTTCGGTCCCGACGCGTGCGCGAGCGCTTCGCGCATGCACGGCTCGATGCCGACGCGGTCGATCTCGCTCATCGTGAACACCTTCGCGTCGAGCCGGCCGAGCAGTTCGCGCTCGCCGTTGTCGAGCGAGCGGACGCCGACGAGGGAGAGGCGACCCGGCTCGACCGCCGGCAGCGTCCAGCCTGCTCGCTGGAACGCGGGGCCGCCCAGCCCGAGCGCTGCGGCGAGCACCATTCCGTGCACGTTGCCGCTCGGCGACGACTCCGGCGTGTTCAGATCGCCGTGGGCGTCCACCCAGACGACGCCGCCCGGACCGTGCACCGACGCCATCCCGACGAGCGTGCCCAACGCGATCGAGTGATCGCCGCCGAGCACGACCGGGGTCGCACCCTTTCGGCGCGCGGCGGCGACGAGCGTCGCCACACGGTCGCACAGCTCGAGGATCTGCGGCAGAAAGCGCGCGCGGTCGTCGCCCACCTCGGTCGCCTCCGGGACCGGCGCGTTGACGTCGCCGAGATCCTCGACCGCGATGCCGAGCTTCTCGCTCAAGTGCTGCTTCAGCTCGGCGTAGCGAATCGCCGACGGGCCCATGTCGACACCGCGCCGACCCTGTCCGAGATCGAGCGGCGCACCGATGACGACGACCTTGCGATCCGACGGTTGCATGCTCACGTCCGCAAGGCTAACGTCCGAGCCTTGGAGGACCTGCGGAAGGGGGGTGGCGGAGCACCGGTGCGCGTATTGCTCGCGGACGACGACCCCGACTTTCTCGAATCGCTCAGGCCGCTGATCGAGCACCAGCCCGAGCTCACCGTCGTCGCGACCGCGGGCGACGGCCTCGCCGCGATCGAGCTCGCCGACGCGCTGGAGCCGGACGCCGTCGTGATCGACCTGCACATGCCGCTCGTGGACGGCGTGACCGCCGTCGCCCGGCTCCGGAAGGACCATCCGCACCTCTGCCTCATCGCGCTCACGGGCGATCCGGCGGCCGAGCTGCACCAGGCCGTGACGGAAGCCGGAGCGGACGCCGTGCTCCTGAAGAGCGACCTCGTCGGCACGCTCGTCGACCGCCTCCACGAGGTGAAACGGACGGCGGCACACACCTGAGCTACGATTGGCGCCGCGTTGCCGTAGGTCCGGGGCGAGGTAGCTCAGCTGGTAGAGCACTCGGCTGAAAACCGGGGTGTCGCCGGTTCGAGTCCGGCCCTCGCCACTTACGCATCGCGCGGCTGCGCCGCGCTCGCTTCACGGGGGAAACCATGTTTCCCCCGTGGGCCCCCTTCTTCTTCGTGCTCGCGGCAGGCGGATCACTGCTGCGGGGAACGAGTTCCGCTCCGCGACGAGATCAGGGCACGTCGACTTGGATCAGCAGGGCGCTGCCTTCTTCGACGCCTAGGAGGGCGGCGGCGCGTCCCTGGGCGACGGCGACGGCGAGGTTGCGGTAGCTGTCCTAGTAGACGAGCAGGTCGCCGGGCTTGGCGTCGCTGAACGTCCGCGCTGCGACGGCGAAGTAGCGGTCGCCGCGGCTGATGAGCTCGACTCGGGTGCCGGGCACGATCCCCGCCTGGTCGAGGTGCTCGCGCGTGAGGTTGAGCGAGACGTTGCCGAAGCGGTCGACACCGAGCACGGTGGCGCCGATGCGTGCCTCGCCGACCTCCGGCACCGGCAGCTCGAGCCGCACGAGCTCCTCCGGGTCGATCGGCGGCCCGAGCTCTGCGAGCGGGACGCCGAGCGCGAGGTGCGCAGCAGCCGGCGCGAAGAGATCGCGGCCGTGGAAGGTGCGCGACACCGACTCGAGCGCGTAGGCCGGGTTCGCGAGCTCGTGCGCCTCCATGACGCCGCCGAAGCGATCGATTGCCGGTAGCAGCAGGCCGTTGTCAGGCCCGACGTGGAGCCGTCCCTCGGCGTCGCGCAACGCGAGCGGCCGGCGCCCGCCGCCGACACCGGGATCGACGACGGCGAGATGCACGCCGGCGGGCATGTAGGGCAGCGCGTTCGCGAGTGTCAGCGCACCCTGGAGGATCCTGCCGGGCCGCACCCCGTGCGTGACGTCGATGATCTGCACGTCAGGAGCGAGCCGCTTGATCACGCCGTGACACGTGCCGACGAAGTCGTCCTTGAGGCCGAAGTCGGTGAGGAACGTGATGAAGCCGGGCACGCAGCTGGACTCTAGAGAGATTGCAGCGCCGCGAGGAGCCCTTCGAGGTCGTGCGTCGTCGCTTCGGCCACCACCTCGAGGCCGGCCGCGCGCGCAGCCTGCGCGGTCTGCGGGCCGATCGCGACGACGGGAATGCGCGCGCCGGTCGCCGCAAAGCTTTGCGCGGCCGAGGCGGATGCGAGCAGCACGACGTCGCCCTCGGGCGGCGTCTCCGGGCGTAGCTCCACGGTGCGGTAGAGCACGACGACGTCGGCGTCGAGCTCGTCGGCGAGCAGCCGGCGGGCACCCTCGGCCGCGGCGAAGAGCACGTGCCCGGCCGGACGCGGCAACGCGTCGAGCAAGCCCTCCTGCGTCGCGACGGCAGCGACCAGCTCGGCATGCAGGCCGTGCTCGTGCAGCGCGGCTTCGGTGGCGGGGCCGATCGCGGCCAGGCGCTCCGGCGTGGCGGTCAGCCGGCGCGCGAGCTCGGCGGCGCCGTTCGGGCTCGTGACGACGACCCAGTCGTAGGGAGTGGGATCGATCGGCTCGTCGCCGATCGGCTCGATGCGGATCAGCGGACAGCGCACCACCTCGTGCCCGAGCACCTCGAGCCGGGAGACGAGCGGCTCGGCCTGCGCCTCCGCGCGGGTGACGACGACTCTCACCGCTCTACGAGTCGCAGCAGCTCGTGCCCGAGCGCCACGGGGTCGTCGCCGCTGCGGCGCTCGAGCCACGAGCCGTCCTCGGCGGCGATCAGCGCGGTGAGCGTGGTGCCGTCGTGATGAGCGGCGACCGGGGCGAGGCACCCCCCGCCGACGGCCGCGACCGCGGCCCGCTCGGCCTCGACGCGACGGCGAGTCTCGCCGTGGTCGGCCGCCGCG
>JANMWV010000229.1:0-2014 GCA_031394165.1 Actinomycetes bacterium | reverse complement strand
CAAGCTGACGCGCACGCCGCTCGATACGAGACGTCTCCGGAACGGCGTCTACAGGCTCCGCGTCATCGCAACGGACATCTGCGGCAACCGCGGCATGCTCACCGAGCGCCTGCGGATCGCGAATCGCTGACCCGACGGCTAATCAGCGCCTGCACCTCTATTCGCGTGCTTGACGGGCCGCGGGGCGAGGAGTCTAATCCTCACCAGGCCAACAAGCGAGGAGAGAGGGGCGTCGACATGAGTGAGACGTTTGACCCGATGGAACGGCGGCTGGAGCGAAGCGAGTTCCTCAAGCTCGCGGCGGCGGCAGGGGGCGCAGGACTTCTTGCCAGCGTCGGGGCCGGCGGCGCTGCTGCGAGCGTCGTCGCCCGCTCGCGGCTCGGCGCCGAGTCCGGGCGGCTACAGGTGCTCGACTGGGCCGGGTACGGGAACGACGGTGGCCAGGCGATGTTCGCCCAGTACGTCAAGAAGTACCCGCGCAACAAGCCGCAGTTCACCTACATGACCAACGAGGCCGACGCACTCGCAAAGATGCAAGCCGGGCTCAAGCCCGACCTCTTCCGTCCATACGTCGGCTGGGTCAAGTACTTCGCGACGAGCGGTCTCGTGCAGCCGTGGGACACGAGCCAGATCTCGAACTTCAAGCACCTGAACCCGTTCATGGTCAAGGCCGGCCAGTACCAGGGCCAGCAGTACGGGATCCCCGACGACTGGGGCTTCGACGCCATCCTCTACCGAGCCGACAAGGTGCAGCCGAAGGCCCGCTCCTGGGGACTCCTCTTCGACGAGCGCTACAAGGGCAAGATCGCCTGGTACGACGATCCTGTCGAAATGCTCACCATCGCGGGCTTGTACCTCGGCTTCAAGGATCCGTGGAACCAGACGGACGCCCAGCTCAAGCAGGCCCAGCAGCTGCTCATCTCCAAGAAGCACCTCGTCCGCACGATCTGGTCGTCCGAGACCAACCTGTGGCAGGACTTCGGGTCGGGCGACCTCTGGATCGCCTACGCCTGGCCCAACGACTGGGTGCAGATGAAGAAGAAGGGGCTCAACGTCGTCTACATGCACCCGAAAGAGAAGCCGATCGCCTGGGTCGGCATGTTCATGCTGGGCAAGGGGACGTCGCGCCCCGGTCTCGCCCACGCCTATGTCGATGCCTGGAGCTCCGCCAAGTCGGCCAAGTGGCTGGAAGACAACTACGGCTACGGCCACGCGAACACCCTGGCGCGGCCCGCGTCGAGCGACCTGCTGCGCGCGCTGCAGCTGACCAACCCGAGAGCCGTGGTCGAGCCGAACGCGCACCTCGATCGCGACACCCCGAGGCGGCAGGTGTACGCCAAGCTGTGGCAAGAGGTGAAGGCTTCCTGATCGCGGACAGATAGGCCGACGATGGCCGCCGACGCCGGCGTAGCGCCGGAGCACTCTCCCCGACGAAGAGGCTGGCGGGTCGATTTGATGACCCCGAGCCTGCTCGGGCTGCCACTGGCGTGGCTCGCCGTCTTCTTCGTCGTCCCGATCTCGATCGTCGCGGCCTACAGCTTCGATGCCCTCTCGCTCTACCCCGGGAAGCATCCGCTCACCTTGACGGCCTGGCACGACTTCGTGCACAGCACCGTCTACCTCCGCCTCTTCTGGAAGTCCGTGAAGATGTCGCTGATCGTCTCGGCGATCATCGTCATCCTGGCCTACCCGCTCGCGTACTACCTGGCGCTTTCCGGGACGAAGCGCAAGTACGTGCTCCTCCTGATCCTGATCGCTCCGTTCCTCACGAGCTACCTGCTGCGGGTGCTCGCGTGGAAGGTGATTCTCGGCGACAACGGTGTGATCAACACCTTCCTCTTCTGGACCGGGCTGCGGTCGCCCGACCACCCGCTCTCGCAGCTGCTCTACAGCAGGTTCGCCGTCATGCTCGTACTCGGCTACATCTGGCTGCCGTTCGTTGCCCTGCCGATCTTCGTCTCCCTCGAAAGCCTCGACCGGCGTCTGCTCGAGGCGGCAAGCGACCTCGGGGCGA
>JANMWV010000205.1:0-4143 GCA_031394165.1 Actinomycetes bacterium | reverse complement strand
AGGATCCGCTTGACCTTGCCCTCGCGCACCGTCGCGTGCGTGTTGCAGCCGACGGGGCACATGCCGCAGACCGTCGGCACGTCGACGATCTCCCACGGCCGCGCCTCGAAGCGGTACTGCGTCGGCAGCAGCGCGCCGACGGGGCAGAGCTCGGTGACATTGCCGGTGAACGCGCCGGTGTACGGCTCGTCCTCGAACGTCGTGATCACCGACATTGCGCCGCGGTTGCGCGCGACGAGCTGGCCGTCCTCGCTCACTCCCTCGCTGAAGCGCGTGCAGCGGTAACAGAGGATGCAGCGCTCGCGGTCGAGCGAGATCGTCGGCGAGATCGGAATAGGCTTCTCGAAGGTCGTCTTCTCGAAGTTCATTCGCGTGTTGCCGGGCCCGTAGCGGAACGTCAGGTCCTGGAGCGGGCACTCGCCGCCCTTGTCGCAGATAGGGCAGTCGAGCGGATGGTTGACGAGGATGAACTCGAGCGTCGCGTTCTGGCCCTCAGCTGCCTTCGGCGACGTGCGGGCGGTGCGGACGACCATGCCGTCCTGCGCCGTCAGCGTGCAGCCGGCCTGGAGCTTCGGCATCCCCTCGATCTCGACGAGGCACATGCGGCAGGCGCCGATCGGCGGGCCGAGGCGCGGCTCGTAACAGAAGACGGGAATCTCGATGCCCGCGCTGAGCGCGGTCTCGACGAGCCCGGTGCCCTTCGGAACGTGCACCTCTTTCTCGTCGATCGTGACGCGGACGAGCTCTGGCGTACTCATACGGGAGCTTCCTCGGCGACCGGCGAATGATGGTGCTGGTCGACGGGTGCGAAGAGGTTTTCAAGCGACGATGCGCCGCCGTGCGGGCAGCCGCCGTGATCGATGTGTTCCTGGAACTCCTTGCGGAAGCGATTCACGTAACTCGCCACCGGCATCGCCGCTGCGTCGCCGAGCGGGCAGAGGCACTTGCCGAGGATGCGGTCGCAGACGTCGAGCAGCAGGTCGAGGTCGCCCTGCGCTGCCGCCCCGTCTTCGATCGCATGGAGGATCTGCACCATCCAGCGCGTGCCGACGCGGCACGGCGTGCACTTGCCGCACGACTCGTGCATGTAGAACTGCGCGACGCGTAGGCCGAGCTGCACCATGCAGCAGCGATCGTCGATCGCGATGATCGCGCCGGAGCCGAACATCGTCCCGGCCGCCGCGAGAGCGTCGTAGTCGAGCGGTGTGTCGACCTCCGACGCGGTGAGGATCGGCGTCGACGAGCCGCCCGGGATGATCGCCTTCAGCTCGCGGCCGTCGGGAATGCCGCCGCCGAAGTCGTAGATCAGCTCACGTAGGGTCGTGCCGTTCTCGAGCTCGTAGTTGCCGCCCTTCACGACGTTGCCGGAGAGTGAGAACACGCGCGTGCCGGTCGAGTCGGGCGGGCCGATCTTCGCGTACTCGGCGGCGCCGATCTCGAGCACCTTCGGCACGGTCGCGATCGTCTCGACGTTGTTGATCAGCGTCGGCGACGCGTACAGGCCGGAGATCGCCGGGAACGGCGGCTTCGAGCGCGGCTGGCCGCGCTTGCCCTCGAGCGATTCGAGCAGGCCCGTCTCCTCGCCGCAGATGTACGCGCCCGCACCGCGGTGCAGCACGACCGTGACGCCGGCGAGCAGGTTGGCCGCGCGCGTCTCGTCGAGCGCTGCGCGAACGATCTCGAACTCCGTGATGTACTCGCCGCGGATGTAGATGAAGACGTTCTTCGAGTGGATCGCGTGGGCGGTGATCAGGCACCCCTCGATGAGGCGGTGCGGGACGCGCAGCATGATCTCGCGGTCCTTGAACGTGCCGGGCTCCGACTCGTCGGCGTTCACCGTCAGGTACACGGGCAAGGCCGAGTCGCGCGGGATGAAGCTCGCCTTGCGTCCCGTGGCGAAGAACGCGCCGCCGCGGCCGCGCAGGTTCGAGTCGAGCAGCGCCTGGATCACCTGCTCCGGCTCCATCTGCCGCGCTTTCGCGAGCTGCTCGTAGCCGCCCGCGTCTCGGTACTCGGCGATCCCGGTGAGCGGGCGCTGCTCGGCGCCGGCGAGGACGATGTTCCCGCTAGGCATTCCGCAGCTCCTGCACGAGCCGCGAGACGTCCTCGGGCTTGACGGGCTCGTGGTAGCGGTGGTCGATCGCGACGACCGGGCCCCAGCCGCAGCCGCCGTAGCACTCGACGGTGCGCAGCGTGACCTCACCGTCGGCGGTCGTCTCGCCGGGGTGGATGCCGAGCTCGCGCTCGAACGCCTCGAGCGTCGCCTGCGCGCCGACGAGCGCGCACGACACGTTCGTGCACACCTCGATCGTGTGCTTGCCCACGGGCGCGAGGTAATACATGTCGTAGAAGCTCGCGACGGACATGCAGTAGGCGGGAGTCAGGCCGAGCGCCTCGCCGACCTCCTCGAACGCCTCGCGCGGCAGCCAGCCGTACTGCTTCTGGGCGAGGTGCAGCGCCGGCATGATCGCCGACCGCGACTCGGGATACTGCTTCGCGATCTCCTGGATCTCGCTGACGAGCGTCATCGGTCGGTGTCTCCCATGACGGCGTCGAGCGAGCCGACCGTCGCGATCATGTCGGCGATGAGCGAGTCGTTCATGCACGTCGCAGTCGCTTCGAGCGCGACGAACGACGGTGCGCGGAAGTGCACGCGCCACGGCTTCGGGCCGCCGTCCGACACGAGGTAGCAGCCGGACTCGCCGCGCGGCGACTCGATGGCGGTGTAGATCTCGCCTTCGGGGACGCGGAAGCCCTCGGTGACGATCTTGAAAGGGGGGATGAGCGACTCCATGGACGTGTGCAGCTCCTCGCGCGGCGGCAGCACGACCTTGCGGTCGTCGGCAATCCACGGCTTGCCTTGCATCCGCTCGAGGCGGCGCAGGCACTGGTCGACGATGCGCGTCGACTCCGCCATCTCGTCCATGCGCACGCGGTAGCGCGAGTACACGTCGCCGGCGGCGTACACCGGCACGCGGAAGTCGACCTGGTCGTACGCGAGGTACGGCTGGTCGCGACGCAGATCCCAGTCGACGCCGGAGGCGCGCAGGTTCGGGCCGCTCTGCCCGAGCGCGATCGCGTCCTCGGCTGAGAGCAGGCCGATGCCCTGCGTGCGCTCGAGCCAGATCGCGTTGCGGTCGAGCAGCGCGAGGTAGTCGTCGAGCGCCTTCGGCATCCACTCGACGAAGCTGCGGCACTCGGCGTAGAAGCCGTCGGGGATGTCTTCCGCGAGCCCGCCGATCTGGAAGTAGCGGGTGTGCATGCGGACGCCGGTGACCATCTCGTACAGGTCGAGGATCAGCTCCCGCTCGCGGAAGCAGTACCAGAACATCGAGATCGCGCCCAGCTCGAGCGCGGACGTGCCGAGGAAGATGAGATGCGAATGGATGCGGTTCAGCTCGCAGAGCAGCGTGCGCATCCAGGTCGCCTTCTCGGGCACCTCGATCGCGAGCAGCCTCTCGACCGCGAGCACGAACACGAGCTCCGCGTTCTGGTAGCCGACGTAGTCGATGCGCTCCGGATACGTGACGCACTTCCACCACGTCTTCTGCTCCATCGTCTTCTCGAAGCCGGTGTGCAGATAGCCGATCACCGCGTTCAGGCCGACGACCCGCTCGCCGTCGAGGTCGACGATCAGGCGAAGGACGCCGTGCGTCGACGGGTGGTTCGGCCCGAAGTTGATCCGCATGATGTCGTCGGTCGCCAGCAGCTCCGCGGGGACGTCGAGGATCGTCGGCGCGCGCGTAGGGATGCGCGAGCCTTCGTATGGCGGCGGGAAGACGATCGGCCAGTCGCGCATGCTGCGCGCACTTCTCTCTGGTGCAACCGTCATTCGGCGTCCGAGAAGCGAACCGGCTCGCCGCCGATCGGATAGTCCTTGCGCAGCGGGTGCCCTTCCCAGTCCTCCGGCATCAGCAGGCGCGCGAGGTTGGGATGGCCGTCGAAGTGGACGCCCATCAGGTCGAACTGCTCGCGCTCGTGCCAGTCGGCGGTCGGCCAGACGGAGACGACGCTCGACACCGGCTGTCCCTCGTCGAGCCAGCACTGCAGGCGCACGCGGCGCACGGGTTGCTCCATCGCGAGCAGGTGATAGCTGAGCGAGAACCGCTTCGGCTTCAGCCCGGGCAGCGACTGGAACCCCTG
>JANMWV010000203.1:0-9267 GCA_031394165.1 Actinomycetes bacterium | reverse complement strand
CTAGCCGTCCGAAGGCATTGACACAGTCGCCTCGAACGTGGATCAATCGGATCTTCCGACCAGGAGGGCTACCACGATGACCGACCTTTCTCGCGACGAGCATGATCTCGCGCGATTCGGGTACAAGCAGGAGCTGAAGCGCAGTCTCGGCGTCTTCAGCTCGTTCGCCGTCGCATTCAGCTACATCTCGCCGTCGACGGGCATCTTCACGCTCTTCGCGCTCGGTCTGACGACGATCGGCGGCGTCTTCATCTGGAGTTGGCCGATCGTGGCCGTCGGGCAGTTGTGCATCGCGTTCGGCTTCGCCGAGCTCTCGAGCCACTACCCCGTGGCAGGCTCGGTCTTCCAGTGGACGAAGTACCTCGCGGGGAAGACCTACTCGTGGTTCGCCGGCTGGATCTACCTGTTCGCGGGCATCATCACCGTCACTGCGGTGTGTGCCACGCTGCCGCTCGCGCTGATCCCGGCCTTCAACAACATGGGCTGGAATATGGCGAACAGCCTCCACAACCAGCGACTCATGGCGATCGTCACGCTGGTGATCATCACGGTGATGAACATCTTCGGCGTCCGCCTCGTTGCGATCGTCAACAACACCGGCGTGGTCTTCGAGATCCTGGGGATGGTCGTGTTCGCGTTCGTCCTCGCGCTCTTCCATCACCATCAGGGCGCGTCGGTGATCTTCCACACCGGCGGGACGTCGCTGACGACGGGCACGTTCCTCGTCGCGATGTTCATGTCGCTCTTCGTGATCTACGGCTTCGACACCGCCGGCACGCTGGCGGAGGAGACGAAGGATCCGCGGCGCGAGGCGCCGAGGGCGATCATCGGCTCGATTCTCGGCGCGTTCGTGATCGGCGGCATCTTCCTGTTCGCGATGCTGCTCGCGATCCCGAACCTCAAGGACGCGATCAAGGGCGGCTTCGGTCCCGCGGCGATCATCGACGCGAACTTCGGCAACGCGTTCTCAACGGTGTTCCTGCTCGTCGTCGCGGCGGCGATCTTCGTCTGCTGCCTCTCGATCCAGACGGCGACGATTCGGCTTGCGTTCGGCATGTCTCGTGACGGCGCACTGCCGGGGTCGAAGGTGCTCTCGAAGGTCCACCACACGCTGCACACGCCGATTGCGTCGTGCGTTGCGATCGGTGTGCTCGCGTTCATCCCGATGCTGCAGTACGCCGGCGCCGGGATCATCGCGATCGCCGCAACGGGGATGATCTATCTGTCCTACTTCGTGGCGAACATCGCGCTGCTGAAGGCGAGGCTGAAGGGCTGGCCACGGGAGAAGGCCCCGTTCGCGCTTGGGCGCTGGGCCATGCCGCTCAACCTGCTCGCACTCGCGTGGGGTGGCGGCATGCTGATCAACTTCGCGTGGCCGCGCGCAGCGACGAACCCGACGCCCAAGCAGACCGGGCTCGGCCTGAACTTCCACTGGAACTGGCTGAACAACCGTCCGGTGCTCTGGACGGTGCTCGTCGTGATCCTGCTCGTGGGCACGGTGTACTACGTCATCGTGCAGCACAAGCGGCCGGCGCATCGCATGGCGCCGGAGGGCGAGCTGCCGGAATCGGCACCCGCCATGACGACCGGCTGATGCGGTTCGGGCGGGGCGGCTTCGGCCGCCCCGCCCAGTCTTCCCTTTGCTCAGTCTCGCCTTTGCTCAGTCTCGCCTTTGAACCTCGGCGAGCAGGTGCTCGAAGTCCGGCGCGTCGAACTCGGCGACGGCGCGGTCGTACTTCTCGAGACCCCAGGCCCAGAAGTCGAAGTCGAGCTCGGAGATGCCGTCCTGGATCGACGCCCAGAGCATCCAGCCGTACTTCGCGACGAGCCCCCACAGGCGTGCGCGCGCCACCTTGTTCCGCAGCTGCGCGCCGTAGTAGAGGCCGACGAGCTCCTCGAGCTGCGGCAGCGAGAGGTTCGATTCGCTGCAGATGTTCCCGAGCTCGAAGCACGCGTCGTTGTTGCCGGAGTACTCGTAGTCGATCAGCTTCAACGTCCTGCCGACGTCGATGAAGTTCTCCGCCAATAGGTCGTTGTTGCACGGCACCGTCGGCTCGGCGCGCACGCGCATCGCTTCCTCGATGGCGCGCACCTGCGGCTCGAACTCGAGATATCGGTACGGGAGCTGGAAGTCGCTCTCGTGTACGACACTGAGGTAGCGGCGCTGGATCTGGAACATGTCGAAGTCCTGGAGGAATGGACGCGCGGAGTGCAGCCGCCGGCACGCGTCGGCGACGAGCGGGAGCAGGTCGCTGCGGTTCCGGAGATCGTCCGGGGTGAGCGTCCGGCCCTCGAGAAACTCGATCACGAGCGCGTCGTGCTCCGGCAGCGACGCGACGAACGGGGCGCCGACCCCGGCCTCGGCTGCGGCCAGCGTGTTGTGTACCTCGTTGGCGCGGTCGATCGCCAGGAGGCCCGAGTCCTTGTGTGAGATGCGGATCACATACGAGCGACCCGGCGTCGTCACCTTGTAGTTCGTGTTGGTGAGCCCGCCCGGCAGCGGTTCGACATGCGTCGCGTCGCGCAGCTCCGGCACGGATTCGAGGACGGGCTGTAGGGCCACAGCGCGATCCTATGAAGATGGGATACTCGCCGTGGTGATGCCGGGACGCGCACGGGCGGTGGTGATCGGCGGCGGCGTCATCGGCTGCTCCGTTCTCTACCACCTCGCCAAGCTCGGCTGGACCGACTCGGTGCTCGTCGAGCAGTACCAGCTGACGCACGGCTCGACCTGGCATTCGGCCGGGCTCGTCGGGCAGCTGCGCTCGTCGCTCTCGCTGACGAAGCTCATGCAGTACTCCGTCGGGCTCTACGCGGAGCTGGAGGAGCTGACCGGCAACGATCCGGGCTGGCACCAGCTGGGTGGCCTGCGGCTCGCGTCGTCGGAGCCGCGGCTCCAGGAGATCCGCCGCCAGGCGTCGTGGGCCAAGACCTTCGGCCTGCCGATGGAGATCGTCTCGCCGCAGGAGGCGCAGACGCTGTTTCCGCCGATGAGCACCGACGGCGTGCTCGCGGCGGCGTACATCCCCAGCGACGGCTATCTCGACCCGAGCCAGCTGACGTTCTCTCTCGCCGACGCGGCGCGGCGGCTGGGCGCGCAGATCGAGGTGCGCACGACCGTCACCGGCATCGAGCGCCTCGAGGGCCGCGTCGTTGCCGTCGAGACCGACAAGGGCCGCATCGAGTGCGAGGTCGTCGTCGACGCCGCGGGAATGTACGCGGCCGAGATCGCGCGGCTGGTCGGCGTCGACCTGCCGATCATCCCGTACGGGCACCAGTACCTGATCACGGAGCCCTTCGCGCCCGCGCTCGAGCCGCTGCCGACGCTGCGCGATCCCGACAACCTCATCTACTTCCGCACCGAGGTCGGCGGCCTCGTGATGGGCGGGTACGAGCGCAAGCCCGCGCCGTGGGGTCTCGACGGCATCCCAGCAGGCTTCGAGGCGCAGCTCCTGCCCCAGGAGTGGGACCGCATGGAGGAGTTGTTCACGAACGCGATCGCGCGCGTCCCTGCGATGGAGACCGCGGAGGTGAAGATGTTCTTCAACGGGCCGGAGGCGTTCACGCCCGACGCCGACTTCCTGCTCGGCGAGACCGACGTGCCCGGGTTCTGGGTCGCGACAGGCGGCTGCGCGCACGGGCTCGCAGGCGCCGGCGGCATCGGCAAGGCGATGGGGGAGTGGATCGTCGACGGACTCCCCGAGTGGGACGTGTGGCCGCTCGACGTGCGCCGCTTCGGCCGGCAGTACCGCTCGCAGGCGTACACGCTCGCGCGCTCGTATGAGGCGCTGTCGCAGTACTACGACATCAAGTATCCCGGTGAGGAGAAGCAGGCGGGCCGGCCGCTGCGCGTCTCGCCGGCGTACGCGCGGCACGGTGCGCTCGGCGCGGCGTTCGGCGAGAAGGGGGGCTGGGAGCGCGTCAACTGGTACGAGTCGAACGCGTCGGCCGGCGACGAGTCGCTACGCCCGCGTGGGTGGGCGGGAGAGAACTGGTCGCCGGCGATCGGCGCGGAGGCCCGCGCAGCGCGCGAGGCGGTTGCGCTGTTCGACCAGTCGAGCTTCTCGAAGCTCGAAGTCGTCGGGCCGGGAGCGCTCGCGTTCCTGGAGCGCATGTGCGCGAATCGCATCGATCGCCCCGTCGGCACGATCGTGTACACACAGTTGCTGAACGCTCGCGGTGGCATCGAGGCGGATCTCTCCGTGACGCGACGCGACGAGGATCGGTTCCTCCTCGTTACAGGCACGGCGTTCGGAACGCACGACCGGGCGTGGCTCGTCAAGCACATGCCCCGCGACGGTTCCGTGCAGATCAACGACGTCACGTCGGCGTACGCATGCTTCTGCCTGTGGGGGCCGAAGGTGCGCGACGTCTTCGATCTCGACGTCCCATACATGCAGTCCCGGGAGATCTCGCTCGGCAGCGTGCCCGTGATTGCGTCGCGCGTCACGTACGTCGGCGAGCTCGGGTGGGAGCTCTATTGCCCGGCGGAGTACGGCTTGGCGTTGTGGGACAGGCTCCACGTCCAGGGCGTCACTCCCGGCGGCTACCGCGCGATCGACGCGCTTCGGCTCGAGAAGGGCTACCGCGCCTGGGGCAGCGATCTCACGTCGGAGACGACGCCGTACGACGCGGGGCTCGGGTTCGCCGTGAAGCGCGACAAGGGCGACTTCATCGGGCGCGACGCGCTCGAGGACGAGCCGGCCCTACGGCTCGTGTGCCTCGTGCTCGACGACCCGCGGGCGATCGCGCTCGGGTCGGAGCCGGTGCGCGCCGGCGACGAGCTCGTCGGCCGCGTCACGAGTGGCGGCTACGGCTACGCCGTCGGCGCGAGCATCGCGCTCGCGTACGTCCCTGTTGCGCACGCGGCTCCTGGCACGAAGGTCGCCGTCGACATCTTCGGCGAGTGGGTGCCGGCTGAAGTGCGGGCCGAGCCGTTGTACGACCCCGCAGGCGAGCGCGTTCGCGCCTGACACCGCGTGACGAGCGTCGGCGTCGTCATACTCGCAGACAGCCAGGGCGGCATCGTCAACATCGATCCCGGATGGGCGGGCAAGGTGGCGCCGCCGGGCTTTCGGATTTTCTGCGCGTCGATGTCGCAATGCGGCAACAGCTTCGCGAGCATGGAGGGGCTTCCGGCCGACGCTCGGCGACCCTTCGACCCCCAAGCCGGACCTGGTCCCGACCTTGGCGCCGGTTCACGGATGCGCCGGGCAGCGCTACCGCAGGACGCGCTCGGCGCCGGGCTTCAGGTCGAACTGCACGGTCTCGACGAGACCCTTGCGCCCGAAGACGCGGAGCTCAGGCACGCCTGCGACCCGCGGCACGACGAGCGCTGCTTGGAACTGGCCCCAGGTCGTCCCACGATCGTAGAGCGGCATGTCGTTCAACGTCTTCGGATTCCCTCGGTTCGGGATGTGAAGCACGACGCGATAGACATCGCCGCGCACGACACCGACAAGCTCAAGGCCGACTTGGCTCGGATTCGAGGGCGACGACCAGTCGTAGGCAGCGGCGGCCATCAGCACGTACGAATGCGCAATGTCGGGCCCCGGCTTCGTCGCGCCGGGGCAGAGCCACGTCATCGACGACAAGCGGGGGAGTGCGGCCGCCAGACAAACCGTGTGCTGCGACTCGCCGATCAGTGGCGCTGCAAAGATCGCCAGCGGGCCTTCACCGGGCATCATGTGCGCAGCGACGAGCACTCGAACCTTCTCGGCGTCGAGTCCCATGTGCGCGGCCGCCAGCTTCGCGGGCTCCGCCTCGACCGCTTGGAGTTGCGCCACCGGGTAGCCCTTGATCGTGTAGCCGGCTTCCCAGCCCGGGACCCCATCCGGCCAGACCCAGCCCTCGCGACCCGCGGCGTCGTGCGCGGGCTGCTTATCCGGGATCGTGATCGACTCGCCTTGCTGCACCGGACGGTATTCGGGCCTTGCGAAGACGAACACTCCGGCGGTGACGGCGAACGCAACCGCGCAGATTGCAACGACCAGAGAATGTCCCGCAAACAGGCGCATGCTCTAGGGATCGACGCCCGGACCCCGCCTAGAGCATCACTCGATCGAGGGACGCATTACGCGGAGATGCCGCGTCCCGTAACGCTCATGACCGTCGCCGTCATTCTCGCGATCACGGCTTCGCGGCCGCCGTTTTCCGTCACGGCCTCACCGCGGCTCGTTCAGGATTAGGTAGTTGCCCGCAGGCGGGTTAGTGGTTCTTCCGATGGCCCCGGCTTAGCGCTCGGTGATATCTCCGGGCGCGAGGTTCATCTGTCCTGGTGTGTTGCTGGGCCCTCGCGGGAGGCGATTGCAATGGGGAGCACGACGAAGCTCGCTGCGTTTACCGGCGCGGCGGTCGTGGCGCTGGCGGTGACCGCGGTCTCGTTCGGCGTCACGAAGGTAGCGCCGTCGAATACGTCGCTGCCGTCGATTTCGGGCTCGGCCCGTGACGGTTCGGTCCTGAGGGCATCGAACGGAGGCTGGGCGAACAAGCCGACGAGTTTCGCCTACCAGTGGGCACGCTGCGACGCGGACGCCGGCAACTGCGTAGCGATCAGCGGTGCGAACGGCCGCCAGTACACCGTCACGACGACGGACGTCGCTCGCCGGATCCGAGTCACTGTGACGGCGACGAACAACGACGGCTCGGGCACCGCGACCTCGCGGCCGACCGACGCCGTCAAGGCGACCGGATCCGCACCTGCCAATACCGGTGCTCCGTCGATCTCGGGTACCCAACAGGAGAGTTCGACACTGACGGCCGACAAGGGCGGCTGGACCGGTACGGAGCCGATCACGTACGCGTATCAGTGGCAGCGCTGTGTGGGCACCGGCGGCAGCTGCGGCGACATCGCCGGCGCGACGAGCGCGACGTACACGCTCGTGGCGGCCGATGTCACGCGCACGGTCCGCGTCAATGTCGTCGCGAAGAACGGGCACGGTTCGACGCTGGCGAGCTCCGCGGAGACGGGCCTCATCGCCCCGGGCAAGACGCAGGGCTCGGCGATTGCGGTCTCGCAGGTCTCGCTGCCGAACCGGCTCGTGATCGACAAGGTGTCCTTCTCGCCGAACCCGCTCCGGACGCACGATGCGTTCACGGCGCGGTTCCACGTCTCCGACACCCGGAATTTCTCGATCCAGGGCGCGCTCGTCTACGCCATTGGGTTGCCGTACAGCTGGGCCTACAACGCCGCCGAGGTCGCGACCGACGGGACGGGCTGGGCGACCGTGACGATGCGCCCGACGGCCAGCCTGCCGTTGCAGCGGGGCGGTGCGCTGGTGATCTTCGTCCGCGCCCGCAAGCCGGGTGACAACCTGCTCGCCGGCGTCTCGACGCGGCGCCTCGTCCAGGAGGGCGTCAGCCGCTAGACGGTTGATGCCATGGGGTTAGGCGGTGTAGTTGGCGATTGCGCGGCTGGGTCGGCCGAGTTGGTGGTTGAGGCTGATGCAGGCGGCGAGTGCGAGGAGCCGGGTGGCGATGCGTGCGAAGAGGTTGCGTGGGGTGCGTGCGCCGTGGCGTTCGAGGCTGAGCAGGTCTTTGCAGGTCCAGAAGACGGACTCGATTCGCTGTCGGATCGGGGCGAGGTGGGGGCCGGTCTGCGGCTCGTTTTGGCGGGCTGGGCGCGCGAGGGTGGCGCCGAGCGCTTCGACCTGGTTGGCGAACTCGCGGCCGGCGTAGCCTTTGTCACAGACGATCGTCTCGCCGCCTGCGAGCGCTCGCGGCAGCAGGGTGAGCGCGACTTCGCGCTCGGGTCGGTCGGCGCCGACCAGGGCGGCGGCGCGTGGCGTGCCGTCTGGCGCGCAGGCCAGATGCAGCCGCATCCCCCAGAACCAGCGCGAGTGACTGCGCGAGTACCCATAGCCGCAGACATCGGCCAGTTGCGAGCGGCGAGCTGTCTCCAGCGAGCGGCCGCACTCGACCGGGGTCGAGTCGAGCAGCAGCAGGTCGTCGCCGCTGCCGGGGCTCTGGCCCGCGAACACACCGATCAGCCACTCGATCGTCTCGGCAAGACGGGCACGCCGCTTGTGCAGCGCGTCCTGGCGAGGCAGATACGGAAACAGGTGACCGAGCTGCCGCCGCGCGGCACGCAGAAAACGCCGGTCACTCGGGATCCCCATCAAGACCTGCGCGACACAAAGCGTCACGATCTCCGCATCCGAAAGCCGGCGACGGCCGTTACCAGGCCGCCCCGGCAGCAGGTCGTCAGCCGTGCAGTAGACACTGATACAGAGCAGGTCGAGGTCGGCGTCCATCGTGGGCTCCAATCCAACGGTGACAAGACACCGCCGACTTCGACCTGCCCCACCCGGTCCCTCGCCACAGCCAAAACCGTGGCATCAATCATCTAGCCGCCGCGGTGCGCCGGATATCGTGCGGGCAGCAACCCGAGGAGGAGAACCATGGCCGGAACGCGGAAGAACGATCTGCTGGGACGTCTCGCCGACCTGAGCGAGGAGGCGTATCAGCGGCTGAGCGACGCGCCGGGAGCCGACAAGGTGCTCGGTGTGCTGAACGGCTTGAAGGATCGCACGGACGAGCTGCAGAAGCGCGTGCGCGGGCTCGAGGCGCTCGAGCAGCGGCTCGCGGCGCTCGAGCGCAAGGTCGACAAGCTCGCGAAGGCGTCGAGCCCGGCGAAGAAGAGCACGAAGAGCACGACCTAGGTGGCCGCGGCTGTGCGCCGCGCCACGACGACGCCGAGCAGCGCGAGCAGAGCGCCCCCGGCGATGTCGCTCGGCACGTGCCAGCCGTCGAGCTCGAGCAGCGCGAGCGACGCCACGGCCCAGAGCGCGGCCCAGAGACGCGCGCCCGGCCACGCGGCGCAGATCAACCCCGCCAGGAGCACGCTGCGCAGCGTGTGCCCGCTGGGGAACGACGACGCGAACGCGGCGAGCGGCCGGCCGTGCCTCTCGAGCAGCGGCCGCTCGAGCACCGTCTTGAAGGAGATCTCGACGGCGGTGCCTGCGAGCCACACAGCCGCCCAGGCGACGGCCGCACGGCCACGGCCGCGACGCCGGAGGACGAGGCAGCACGCGCCGGCGAGCACGGTCGAGATCACCACCTGGGCCGGCAGTGTCACGACGTTGCCGACGACGCGGAGCGCGGTGCTCCAGTGCGCGTGCAGCAGTGGGACGACCGCCTCGAGCAGCGTCGCCTTGTCGCTGTCGCCCGAGAGACCGGGCATCAGGTGGTCGACCGCCCACTGGTCGATTCCCGTCACCGTGCCGCCGACGACCAGCACCGCGAGCGCGGCGTAGGCCGCGGCCAGCG
>JANMWV010000172.1:0-3519 GCA_031394165.1 Actinomycetes bacterium | reverse complement strand
GTCGAAGACGTCGCCGAGCGCCTTCGCTGCTCGACACGGACAGTGCATGAACTGACACGCACGAACGCGATCCCGCATCGTCGCCTGTCCGGATCTCGTCGCTGCCTCTTCCGCGTCGATGAACTCGAAGCGTGGGAGAACGGCTCGCCGCTTGAAGTCACCGACTTGCCGCACCGCGGCCGCGTCGTCCGACCGCGAAGCTTCGGTCCCGTATCTTCAGATCATGGACCCATCCCGATTCAGAAAGGACGCGATGGCAAGCCTGCAAGCTCGACACTCACGTAGTTGTGCGATCGGCAAGCCGTGGACGCCAGCTGCCCAGACCGACAGCTGCACCTGCAAAGGAGGGCCGCTCTTCCACGTCGTGGTTCGCGACGGACGCAAGGCGCACAAGACCGCGGTTGGTCGCAACCGACGCGACGCGGAACGTGCCCTCACAAAGATCCAGTCCGCCGTCGACGACGGCGCCTTCGTCGCGCAGTCGAACATCCGCTTCGAGACCTGGGCCGAGCAGTGGATCGACTCGCTCGAGCGCAAGGAGACGACGAAGGACTCGTACCGCTCGACGCTCGCCTACGCGAAGACGGTGTTTGGCCAGAAGATGGTGAGACGGCTTCGGCCTGAGGACATCACGCGCCTCAACCAGACGCTGCGCGATCACAAGCTCTCAGCCTCGACCCGGGCGAAGCATCTACGCGTGCTCGGCGGTTGCCTCAACTCGGCGATCGCGCACGGCTACGCCGCCAGCAACCCGGTGCGCGCCCTGCCGAAGGCGGAGAAGCCGCGGCCACAGCGGAAGGAGTCCGCGTACTTCGCAAATGACGAGCTGCCACGCCTCTTCGACAAGTTCGTCGAGGGCGTCTACCGGACGCTGTTCCTCGTCGCCCTGAAAACGGGGATGCGGCAAGGCGAGCTGCTCGCGCTCACGTGGGGCGACATCGACCTCAGCGCGGCGGTGATCCGCGTGCGCCGCACGTACACCGACGGTCACCTCGGGACCCCGAAGAATCACGAGCGGCGTGACGTCGACCTCACCTCCGACCTGGTCGACCTCCTCGGCTCGTGGTGGGGCGAGCTTGGTCGCCCGGACGACGACAAGCTCGTCTTTCCCGGCGAAGGGACTGCCGGTTACCTCACGCCATCGACGGTCTTGAAGCGGGAGCTCTATCCTGCGATGGAGCGGGCAGAAGTCCCTCGCGTTGGTCCGACAGGCGAGAAGCGAACCTTCCACTCCTTCCGGCACACCTTCGCGAAGCGCGCCCTCGAGAACGGCCGGCAGGTCACCTGGCTCTCACGCCACCTCGGGCACTCGAGTCTGAAGATAACGACCGACATCTACGGCCACTGGGAGCGGGCCGAGCGCAAGCGCGAGGCCGAACTGATGGAGGGCGTGTTCGGAGTCTAGAAACCCTCGTCGTACTACCCGCGTACGCGCAGCCGCTCCGTGCCGCTTTGCTTCAGCGAGCTTTCCCTGCAAATCGTATGGGCCGGGCAGGGCTCGAACCTGCGACCTTGGGATTAAAAGTCCCCTGCTCTACCAGCTGAGCTACCGGCCCCGGCCGCCAAGTCTACGAGCTACGGCTTCGTGCTCCCGCGCTCCCACGCCTTGAGCAGTTGCTCGATGTTGCGTCGCTGCTCGTCGGAGAAGCCGAAGCGGTCGACGAGCCGCCGCGCTTCCGCTGGATCGTCGTTTTCGACCGCGGCCTCGAGGTGCTCGCGGAGCGGCGTCGGCTGCGCGAGCTGCCGGCGTAGCCAGCGCAGCAAGCTCACCTGGGCAGCTTCGACTGTCATGGCAGGTTTCCGAGCCGGGAGCGACTGCAGCCCCGGCGCCGATTCTAGTGTTCGATGGAGGGTCGCGGAGCGGAACTTGTTCCGCGCAGCAGTGAGACGCACGCCGAGAGAACGAACAAGAAGGGGGCCCACGGGGGAAACATGGTTTCCCCCGTGAAGCCGGCGAAGCTCGGCGAGTGGGCGGTGACGGGCTCGAACCGCCGACATCCTGCGTGTAAAGCAGGCGCTCTACCAGCTGAGCTAACCGCCCTCTGCGGGGAACGGTAGCGCCGCGTGGCACGATCCGCCTGTGGGCTATCCGAGCGCCGCCGAGCGGAAGGCCGTGCTGAAGCGCCTGCGCACCGTCTGTCTCGCGCTCCCCGAGACGAGCGAGCGGCTGAGCCACGGAGCGCCGTCGTTCTTCGTGCGCGACACGAAGTGCTTCCTGATGCTGCTCGACGATCATCACGGCGACGGCCATTTCGCCGTCTGGTGCGCCGCGCCAGACGGCGACCAGCAGCTGCTCGTCGGCGCCGACGACGCGAAGTTCTTCGTGCCGCCGTACGTCGGGCATCGCGGCTGGCTCGGCGTACGCCTGAACGACGGTGTCGAGTGGGACGAGCTCGCCGGCATCGTCGAGGACGCCTACTGCTCGGTGGCGCCCAAGCAGCTCGTCGCCCGGCTGGCGGGGGATGGCGCGTGAACGACCTGACGGCAACGACAACGACGACGACTCCGTCCTGAAGCTCGAGCTGGGAGACCCGATCGCGCTGAGAGGGCCCGCGCTGGCGGGCCCTCGGAGGTCTCGGTGTCGTCGGTCGTGTCTCAGGCGCCGACGAGGTCTTGCTGCTCCGGCTGACGGCGTTTGCGTCCGCGCCGGGTCAGGAGTGCCGCGGTCGTGAGCAGCACCAGCGCGGCGGCGGCGATTCCGGCACCGATCGTCCCGGCGCTCCACTCCCACCCGGAGGGCTTGCCGGCGCCGACCGCGACGCCCGCGTCCGCTGCGCGCGAACGATGAACGGTGACGTACTTGGGGCCGAGCATGTCCTGCTGGATGAGCTCGGTGCTCGAGGGCTGCGTCTGCGGTTGTGCGACCGCCGAGTCGGCGGGAGCGTGCATCGCGTGCGCCAGCGAGGGGGCCGCGGCGGCAACCGTGGCCGCAGCCAGTAGGGCGCAGATCGCCTGCGGCTTCTTCGTGTAAGAGGTGGTGCCCATCGGATCCTCCTTCGTCTGCAGGTCGCCGGCGGCGACTGCCTGTGTGAAGAGGACGGGATGCGGCTAACCCGCCGGTGACGCGCGGCTAACGCCGGGGGCGGTCTTCACGGGTGGTGCCGGCGTGGGACAATCGGCCTATCGTCGAGATCGCCGCGCAGAGGGTGGAGTTCGCGATACTCGGGCCGCTTCAGGTCTGGAGCGGCGGTCGCGAGATACTCGTGCCCCGGCGCAAGCAGCGGGCGCTGCTGACGCTGCTGCTGCTGCACGCGAACGAGGTCGTCTCGCAGGACAGGCTGATCGCTGCGCTCTGGGAGGGCAGCGTGCCGCGGACGGCGGTGACCGCGCTGCACGGGAGCGTCTCGCAGCTCCGGAAGCTGATCGGCCCGGGGCGGCTGGTGACCAAGGCTCCCGGCTACCTGCTTCAGGCCGGCCCCGATGAGCTCGACCTGGCCCGCTTCGGGCGTCTGGTCGCAGAGGCGCGGACCGCGACCGAGCCGTCCGCGCGGTCTGCAGGCCTTCGCGCGGCGCTGGCGT
>JANMWV010000123.1:0-19053 GCA_031394165.1 Actinomycetes bacterium | reverse complement strand
CAAGGAGGGTCGATGGCGTCCAACGACGAGCAGCTCGACGAGGCCGTCGTGGACGACGAACAGATGTTCCGCCGGTGCGCCGTCTTCGAGCAGCACCACGTCGCCCGGCTCGTAGATTCGCTCGACGACGCTGCCCGTGAGCGCGCCCAGCTCGCCCGGCTCCAGCGCGTCGAAGGGTGGAAAGCGGGCGAGGAACTCGGCAACGTGGTCTGTGTGCATCGTCTCCACTGATCGGCCTCGGATCCTGTTGTACCGGCTCCTTGTAATGATCGTCGCTCTCTGCCAGCTTGCCGACTACCAGCAGCGGCCAGTCGCGGCCGCTGCGGCCCATGCGTCAAGGAGGGTCGATGGCGTCCAACGACGAGCAGCTCGACTACGCCGGCGGTGGCCTGAAGCAGGAGACGAACTGGTGGGGTGCCTTCGTGATCGGCCTTGCCGGGACGATCCTCGTCACCGGTATCGCGCCCGTGATGGTGACCACACTGGGCGCTTCGGCGATCCCGATCATCATCATCGTGACCGTCACCGGCTACCTGCTCTGCCTGATCCTGGCGGAGCTCTCGGCCATGATGCCCGAGCGCACCGGCGGCGCGCCGTCATACGCGTATCCGGCCTACCGGGAGAAGTGGCCGCGAGCCGCGAAGCACATCAACGGTCTGACGGCCTGGGCGTACTGGCTCGGTTGGTTCCCGGTCGCGCCGCTCAACATGATTCTCGCCTCGGCGTACCTCGCCGACCGATTCCACCTGAACACCACGAGCGGTTTCACGCCGATCCACACGTTCATCGCGTGGTCGACGCTCGGGATCTCGATCGTGGGAATCCTGCTCTTCTTCATCCCCGCCTACCTCGGGATCCGTTTCGGCACCGTGTTCGCGACGGTGCTCGCGATCCTGTCGATGGTCCCGCTGACGTTCATCGCGATCGCGTGGATCTTCCATCCGTCGGTCGCACACTGGAGCCAGCTCTCCGGCTTCCACCATCTCGACGGCTCGAGCTTCTTCTCGAGCCTCGGCGGTCACGGCTGGCTCACCGTCTACATCGCCTACTCATTCCTGCTCACCTGGAACGTGATCGCGATGGAGGCGGCGGCGTGCTACATCGGCGAGTGCAAGGACCCGGAACGCGACGCAAAGATCGCGATGAACCTGGAGGGCGCGTACGGGCTCTTCATCTACACGCTGATCCCGATCGCGTTCATCATCGTGCTCGGCGCGAAGGCGCTCTCGAACTCGTCGCTCGTCGACCCGAAGACGATCTTCGTGACCTTCGCCGGGAAGATCTTCGGCGGCAGCGGCGGTGCGGTTCTGAACTGGCTGATCGCGGGGATGCTGATCATCGCGCTGGCGCTCTCCGCGCTCAACGCGATCATGGGCTGCGCACGGTCGTTGCACCAGATGTCGGTGGACGGCCAGTTCCCGCGCTGGTTCCAGAAGATCAACCAGCACGGCGTGCCCGACCGCGCGATGTTCTTCAACGTCCTCTGCTCGCTCGTGGTCGTGCTCGCCGGCGGCGCGGTGGAGATCTACTCGTTCTCGAACGTCGGTTACACGTTCTCGTTCCTGCCGGTGCTCGTCGGCTACTACCTGCTGCGCAAGTACAAGCCGAACGCGAACAGGCCGGTGAAGCTGCCCGAGTTCTTCAAGTACATCGCGCTCGGGATGGCGGTCTTCTACTTCATCGTCTGGCTCTACGGCGGGATCTACTACTCGAAGATCGGTCACACGCTCGTGTACTACCTCGCAGGCTGGGCCGTGCTCGTCGCGTACCTGCCGCTCTACTGGTACCGCGTCAAGGTCGAGGACAAGAAGGCGGCGCCTGACGCGCCCGCGGCGATGCCGGTCGCCTCGGGGTAGGACGCCTGGAGGGGCGGCGGCTCGCCGCCGCCCCTCCGCTCATCCGTCGTGAAGCTCCTCCGCCGGCACCCGGAGATTCCCGAGCCGAGCATGGTCGCGGTCGACCGCGTCCTGCTCGCATCCGAGGGGCGCCCGCTCTCGCCGGCCGCGCTCGACCTCGCTGCGCAGCTCGCGAAGCAGGGCGGCGGCAAGGTGCACGTCTTCTCGGTCGCGCGCGTGTGGGGCTCGGGGCTCGGCCTGCCGAACCCGGGCCTGCTGCCGAGCAAGGGGGAATGGGACGTGCAGCGCGAGATCGTGCGCGACGCGGTCGAGGCGCTGAAGCGCCGCGGGGTTGACGCGACCGGGCAGGTGCTCGCGACGCGGAAGGCGACGAAGCGGATCGTGCGGGAGGCGGAGCGGCTCGGCTGCGGCGCGATCGTCATGGGGGCGGATCCGGCGCGAAGTCGCGTCGTCGCAGACCTGATGTGGTCGCAGGAGCCGTACCGCGTGCTGCGCCGGTCCGAGATCCCGGTGTACCTCGCGTAACGCTTCGCTTCGCTCGCTTCACGGGGGAAACCATGTTTCCCCCGTGGGCCCCCTTCTTCTTCGTGCTCGCGGCGGGCGTCTCACTGCTGCGCGGAACAAGTTCCGCTCCGCGACGACTCTTTGCGGGCGCCGCTGTTCGCCGCCGACGGCTCTGTAGACCCCGTTCCGTCCGTACCATGAGACCCATGCATCTCTTCAGTAAGGCGACGCACCTGGTCTCCACCGCCGACGCGCTTCCGGGTCGCGACGAGCGGCTGATCGTTCCACCTCGCCACGAGGTGCTCGGCACGCCGCTCGAGCCGCCGTTCCCCGAGGGCCTCGAGACGGCCGTCGTCGGGATGGGCTGCTTCTGGGGCGCCGAGCGGATCTTCTGGCGCGCACCGGGCGTCTACACGACGGCGGTCGGCTACGCAGGCGGCTTCACGCCGAACCCGACGTACGAGGAGACGTGCTCGGGCCGCACCGGCCACACCGAGGCCGTGCTCGTCGTCTTCGATCCGACGCAGACGAGCTACGAGGAGATCCTCCACCTCTTCTGGGAGGGCCACGACCCCACGCACGGCATGCGGCAGGGCAACGACGTCGGCACGCAGTACCGCTCGGCGATCTACTGGACGACCGACGCGCAGCGTGCCGCCGCCGAGGCGTCGCGTGACGCGTACCAGCAGGAGCTGTCGAGCGCGGGCTACGGCGAGATCACAACCGAGATCGCCGAGGCCGGCCCGTTCTACTACGCCGAGGACTACCACCAGCAGTACCTCGCGAAGGTGCCGAACGGCTACTGCGGGCTCGGCGGCACCGGCGTCGCCTGCCCGGTCGGATTGAAGACGGTTTAAGAGGTTCTAAGCCGTCTCGCCGCCGTCGATCGAGATCACGGCGCCGGTGAAGTACGCACCCTCGTCGCTCGCGAGGAAGGCGTAGAGCGACGCGATCTCCTCCGGTGCGGCATGCCGGCCGAGCGGAATCGAGGCGTTCACTGCCGCGAGCATTTCCTGCGAGTACTCCGCCTCCTGCATCGGGGTCAGCACGTAGCCGGGGCACACGGCGTTCACGCGCACCTTCGGCGCGAGCTCGAGCGCCATCGTGCGGGCGAGCAGGATCACGCCGGCCTTCGACGCGTTGTAGTCGGCGTAGTGCTCGTGGCCGGTCAGCCCGTTCGTCGACGCGGTCATCAGGATGACGCCGCCGTCGGCCGCGTGCATTCGCCGCGCAGCCTGCTGCGCGCAGTGGAAGACGCCGGTCAGGTTCACGTCGAGCACGCGCTGCCAGTCGGCCTCCTCGATCTCGAGGAACGGCTTGCGGATCGAGATGCCGGCGTTCGCGACGAGCACGTCGACGCCGCCGAGCAGCTCGTCGACGCGCGCGAACGCAGCGGCGACCTGCGACGCGTCTGCGACGTCGACGCGCAGCGCCTCCGAGAGACCGGGAATCCGCTCCGGCGCGGTCGCCACCTCTTCCTCGCCGACCGCGAGCGCGACAACGCGCGCGCCCTCGGCGAGGAAGCGCCTGCTCGTCGCCTCGCCGATGCCGCTCGTGCCGCCGGTGACGACGACGCGCTTGCCCTCGAGCCCCTTCATCGCGCGACAATGTAGTCGTGAGCGTCTTCAGGCCGTCCGCCGAAGGGCTCAGCTCGGCTGATCCGCGCGTCGAGGTGCTCTTCGCTCCGCTCGACGGCGTCGTCTATCTCGTCTCGTGGATTCCGCGGCTGCTCCTGCGGCTCTTCGTCGACCTGCCGGTCGCCGCCGTCCGTGCGCTGCGTTCCGACACCTGGACGATCGAGGCGATCAGCTGGGCGCCGTTCCGCGAGAGCTACACCTGGACGACGACGAGCGAGCATCGAGGGCAGGTGCTCGCGCAGGTGGAAGGCGGCATTGCACGCGGCGAGACGCCGCACCCGCGCAACGCGCAGTTCGTGCGCACGGGCTAGGGCCGCGATACTGAGGGTGAGGTTGTCCCGATCTCGTTGACACGCCAGCTCTCGCGGCCGGCGCCGGAAGGAGGCCACGCAGCGTAGATGACGACCAGGCTGTCGACTGCGTACCGCGCCTACGTCTCGCGTCTTGCGCTCGATTGGGATTCGGCCGCGCCGGGCGCGCGGGCGCGTACGCTCGACGCGTCGCTGCTCGGCCTCGACGTCTCGGGGTTCACAGCGCTCTCCGAACGTCTCGCTGTGCGCGGCAAGCTCGGCGCCGAGGAGCTGATCCGGCTGATCAGCCGCTCCTACGCGGAGCTGATCGAGATTACGGAGCGGTACGGCGGCGACGTCCTGAAGTTTCGAGGGGATGCGCTGCTCACGCTGTTCGACGGCGAGCGGCATGAGCAGCGTGCCGCGCGGGCGGCGCTCGCGATGCAGTCCTACATCGGATCGGCCGGCCCGTCCGCGTCGTCGGTCGGGCCGGTGACGCTAGGCATGGCGGCAGGCCTCGTCTCGGGCACTTGCCACTTCTTCCTCGTCGGTGAGCATCACAGCGAACTGATCGTGTGCGGTCCGTCTGCATCTGCAACGCTGGCGCTCGAGGACGCCGCGGAATCGGGCGAGATTCTCGTCTCTCCACGCACCGCCGCTGCGCTTGACGACGGGTTCGTCGCCGCCGAGCGTGACGGTGCATTCCTGCTTCGTGCCGGCGTTGTCGACGACGACCTGCCGCCGCCGCGGGCCGAGCCGGCGGGGTCGGAGAACATCGCACACCTCGTGCCGCCTCCGCTGAGGGCGGCGATCGAGGCCGGCGCGATCGAGGCCGAGCACCGGCATGCGACGGCTGCGTTCGTCAAGTTCAGCGGCGGAGATTCGCTGGTCGAGCGGCTCGACGAAGCGACGGAGTCGCTCGGCGCTCTGGCCGTCGACGTCTCGACGATCACCAACGAGCTCGGCATCACGTGGCTCGAGTCGGACATCGACCGTGACGGCGGCAAGCTCTACCTGGTCTCCGGCGCGCCTGCGAGTGAAGGCGACGACGAGGAAAGGATGTTGCGGGCCGTCCGGGCGATCGTCGACGCGCATGTTGGGCCTCCGATCGCCGTGGGGGCCAACCGTGGGCCTGTCCTTGCCGGGCCGATCGGCTCACCGCGTCGGAGCGCCTATGCGGTGATGGGCGACACGGTCAACCTCGCCGCTCGCCTCGCGGCGCGAGCGGAGAAGGGCGAGATCCTCGCGACGGGCGACGTTCTGCAGCGGTCACGGACGCGGTTCGAGGCGACGCCGCGGCAGTTTCTAATGAAGGGCAAATCGAGGCCTGTCACCGGCTACTCGCTGGGCGCAGCGGCGGGTGAGAGCGTCGAGGTAGCTCGTCCGCCGTTGCCGCTCGTCGGCCGCGACCGCGAGCTTGCCGTTCTTCGGGAGGCCGCCGACGCTGCGCGCCTTCGTCAGAGCAGCGCCGTCGAGATCGTCGGCGACGCCGGTGCCGGGAAGTCGCGCCTCGTCGAGGAGCTGACGACGGCCGTTCCGGGATTTCAGATACTGCGCGCACACTGCGAGCCGTACGCCGCTTCGACGCCGTTTGCGCCGTTTCGGACGCTCCTGCGACCGCTCGTCGGCGTGCTGCCCGACGAGCCGCCCGAGGATGCCGGCGCCAAGCTCACCGCGTTCACGGAGTCGGTGATGCCCGATCTGGCTGCGTGGCTGCCGCTGCTCGCTCTGCCGTTCGACGGCGTGGTGCCGTCGACAGCGGAGGTGGACGAGATCGACCCGGTCTTTCGGCGCGACCGGCTCCACGATGTCCTCGACCAGTTCCTGGGCCGCCTGCTCTTGATGCCGACCGTGTTGTTGATCGAGGACGCCCACTGGCTGGATGACGCGTCGCAACTGATGGTGAAGCGGCTCGTACGGTCGGCGCCCCGGCCTTGGCTCGTGGTCGTGACGCGGCGGCCGTCGGGTCCGGAGCTCGTGGGGACCGCCGGGAAAGTGCTGGAGCTCGGGCCGCTACAGGCAGAGGACGCGCGCGCGCTCGCGCTCGCGGCCGCGGGAGAAACCGTTCTCTCGGAGGAGCAGCTCGCCGCGGTCACCGAGCGGGCAGGCGGAAACGCGCTGTTCGTCCGCGAGCTTGCGCTCGCTCCGGCGGGGGCGGACGCGCTGCCGGAGACGGTGGAGTCGCTGCTGACGACGCGCATCGACACCCTCGACCCTGCCGACCGTTTGCTCCTCCGGCACGCGTCGGTGATCGGGCCGGCCTTCGAGCTCGACCTGCTGGCCGAGATCCTGCCCGACGAGGTCGGCGACCCCGAGCTCTGGACACGGCTCGCTGACTTCGTCGCCTGGGACAGCCCGTCTGTGCTCCGCTTCCGGCACGATCTCGTGCGCAACGCAGCGTACGACGGGCTGTCGTATGCACGCCGTCATGAGATCCACTTGCTCGTCGGCAACGCGATCGAGAGGCGATCGGACGATCCAGCGACGACAGCCGCCCAGATCCTTTCCCTGCACTTCCTCGTTGCCGGCATCTATGACAAGGCGTGGCGCTACTCGGTCATCGCGGGCGACGATGCGCGTGCGAAATACGCGAACGTCGACGCATCGACCTTCTACCAGCGCGCGCTGGCGGCAGCCGGCGGCTCGATGCCGGCGGACGACGAGGTCGCACGCGTTGCCGAGGCGCTCGGCGACGTCTGCGAGCTGGCTGCGCACTACGACGAGGCCGACGCCGCCTATGCGCGCGGCCTCGAGCTCGGCGGCAACCGAGCTCGGCTTCTGCGCAAGCGGGGCGTCGTCAGCGAGCGCCACGGACGCTACGACGAGGCGCTCGAGCTGTACGACCTCGCGGCGACCGATGCTGACGCGGCCGAGACTGTTGCGCTCCAGCTCGGACGCGCGATCGTCCTCTATCGCCAAGGGCGGATCGACGACTGCGCGCAATGGGCAGCGCTTGCTGCGGAGGGAGCGGAAGCCGTCGGCGACCGCCGTGCGCTCGCCGACGCCTACTATGTGCGCGCGGCGGCGGAGGGAGATCGCGGTGGCCCGGCGCACGAATTCCTCGACCGCGCGTTGCCGATCTTCGAGGAGCTCGGTCTCATGCACCGGCAGGCGACGGTGCTGAACAACATGGGGGTTCGCGCCTATTACGAAGGCGCGTGGGACGACGCGCTCGATCTCTACCTGCGCTCGGAGGAGGCGGTGCAGCGCGCCGGTGACGTCCTCACCGGCGGACACGCGACCAACAACCGAGCCGAGATCCTCCTCGACCAGGGTCGACTGGCCGAGGCGAGGGAGCTGTTCGACCGTGCCCTCCGGACGTATCGCGCAGCAAAGTTCCCGATCGGTGAAGCGCTCGTGACGATCAATCTCGGCCGCCTCGCTGCAGCAGACGGACGGTTCGACGATGCGCGTCGGTATTTCGACGACGCGGCACAGCGGCTCACGGATCTCGGCTCGGAGAGTTTCTTGATCGAGGCCGACGCGCGGCGGGCCGAGGCAAACGTGCTCGAAGGCCGCTACGACGAGGCGACGGCGCTCGCTGTCCGCGCGCTCGACGGGATGAGCCGCACGGGAGAGATCGGCGTCAGGACGGCGCTGCTCGAGCGCATCCTCGGCCTTGCCGCCGTCCAGGCCCGCCGGCGAGACGATGCGCCTTCTCACTTCGAGCAGAGCCTGCTGCACGCTCGCGAGCTCGGCGCCGAGTACGAAGTCGCCCGCACGCTCGAGGCGCGGGTCGCGACCGGGCTCGCCGAGGTTGGCGAGGAAGCGCAAGCTGCGTCGATCATGGAGCGGCTCGGCGTCGTCAGAACGCCTGCGATCCCGTTGCCGTAGTCCGCTAGGAGCGGAGCACGAAGTACTGCGGCCGCGACTGCGCCAGCACCGTCACACCGTCCGCTGCGTAGACGGTGATCGTCACGGCGTACGTCCCCACAGCCTGGCCTGCGGTCGAGAGGTTGTAGATGTACTGGTAGTCGGGCGATCCCGTCCAGCGGAAGATGTTGCCGGTGTTTGCCTGGCTGGTGACAAGCACCGCAGTGTCGATCGAGTCCGTCGTCGTATCGAACCGCAAGAATGTCAGCCTCGCGATGCTGCCCGCCGGCGGCGTCGTCATCAGACTCGTCGTCGCCGCATCGAGATACATCTTGAACTTGATGGGGACGGTGCTCTTGATCTTGAAGACCTGGAGGTCGTTCGCCAGTGGGTTGGTTTGATCGCCCGTCGGCGCTGTGACGGGTGGGAGCACGTTGCCGGCCTGCAGGCCGACGGTGTAGGTGAGCTGGCTCGTGCTCGTATGCCCGACGTTGTCGGTTGCGGTCGCTGTCAGCGTATGAGTGCCGTACGCGGTGCTGAAGCCGGTGACGACGCAGCCGGCGAGACCCGACCCGGCATCGGACGACGTGCACGAGACGGCAGCCGGGATGTTGTTGATCGGCGTGGTGCCGCCTTGGATGCCGACGAACACGGGTGGAGTCGGGTTGCTCGTGTCGACGAGGAAGACGCCCGCGGCGGTGTTTCCATCGGAGCCTCGGGCCTGGACGACGTGAGCGCCGTCACCACTGATGCCGATCGGGCCGGCGGCATTGACGAAGGCGGCGCTATCGACACTGACGGAGACGCCGGCAGAGGTCGTGCTGGATGCGGTAACGGAGAGCGGTGACGTGTACCACGAGCCGACATCAGGGGCGCGGCTCGGGGTCAGCGAGATCGGACCGCTCTGCGCGGGAAGCGGCTGCGCGTTGAAGTAGCGGCCCTTGTTCGAGCTGAACCCGCAATTGCCTGCGGGGTCGCAGGCCTCGACGAAGAACTGGACCTGTGTGCCACTGAACGGGGCCCCGCCCGACCATGCGCCCGTCGCCGGGTCGCGCTGCAATTGGAGCGCCTGCCAGGAGCTGTTGTTGTCGACGTCGTAGACGACCTGCGCGAGCGCGACGCTGCCGGCGGCGCCTGTCTCGTTCCGGTCGCTGAAGCGGCCGGAGAAGCTGACCGTGCCACCCGCGACGAAGGCGTCGATGGCGTCGACGGTCGGCGGCACGAAGTCGCTGCTCGGCGAGTAGGTGACGCGGCCGGCGATGTGCGTCCACTTGCGCTCCACGCCCGCGTGCGTCGTCGAATCCGTGAAGAACTGACCCGTGGTCAGATTCAGGTTCTGGCGCAGCCCGTTCGAGTCGTTGAGCGACACCAGTGTCGGCACCTTCGTCGGCCACGCCTCGTCCGTGAACTGGGGCTCCGGCTCGTTCGCCGTCAGGTCGACCGTCGGTCGCACGTTGTCCGGATTGAAAGGAGTGACGTCGCTGCTCGTGAGCCCGTCGATGAGAACGCCGTGTGCGGTCGCCCCCGTGCGTGTGGCGGGCAGGGTCACGAACGGCTGCAGCGGCCGGTAGTTCGGCGCCTGGACCTGGCCGTCGTTGGTGAAGTACTGGCCGTGCAGTCCGGTCTGAAGAGCGCTGAAATGCGGGCTCACGTCGAACGACGCAACCTGTGCGCTCGTCGACGGGAGCGCCGTCAGCGAGCCCTGGCTTGGACTGGTAGAGCTCGAAGCACCGAGAACGGGGTCGGGCGAGGCGGATGTTGGGGGCGCCGGCGGCGCGCCGACCGGTGCCGGCGCCACGCCGATGCCGTACATCGGCAGCCCGTAGAGCTCGGCCTCGGAGAGCGTCTTCTCGTCGTAGGAGCTGAACGACGTCCGCGAGAGGTAGTAATCCTGCTTCGCACGGGCGAGGGCCTGCCCGATCGAGACCGAGCCGTCGAGGTTCCCGGCCAGGTCGGCCATCAGCTCTTCCGAGAACGCGACGCTGTCGGTGTTGCCGAGGCCAAAGCCGGTGTTACCGACGAAGGACGTGCCGGTACCGGCGAAGTACTCCGACCAGTCGAGCGCGTCCGGCGAGGTGGCTCCGACGATCGCGTCGCTGGTCTGGAAGCCGGCGTGGCAGCCCATCGTGAAGAAGATGCCGCCGGAGAGCGCGTGTGCGCCGCTGAGGTCGGAGGTCGTGATGAGATTCGTCTGGTCTCCGTTCGCTGCGAGCGCCTGGTGGTTGTCGTAGTGGCCGTTCCAGTCGTTGATCGCCGCAGTACCACCGGTCGGGAAGGCGGCACCGAGCAGGTCCGTCTTCGACCACGTGTTGTTGATCAGGGTGCGCGCCGGGCTCGTCCCGAGGAAGCGGTTGAGGCGCGCCTGGACGAGAGCGCTGCCGTCGCTGACGAAGTCGTAGCCCGAGACGAACGCCGTCGAGCGTGCGAGCGTTCCGTTCGACGTCTCGTAGCGGCCGATCGCCGAGACGATCTGCGCCGGCTTCTCGACCAGCCGGCCGCCGATCAGGTCCGGTACGAACAGCTGGCGCCCGGTTGCCGGGATCGGCCTCGTGTCGAGATACGGGTTGTCGGTGAGCAGGTCGCTGCTGGCCAGGGCGCCGAAGTACTCGTTCTGCCCGAAGGCGCCTGCGAACCCGTTCTCGTTGGCGATCCGCGAGAGGTCGGGGATCCGGAAGAACGGGATCTGGTCGTCACCGCCGGCGAAGACCACGAACTTGAGGTTGGGACGTGCCGCCTTCACCTGGGCGATCCTGTCGGCGATCGCATTGGCCACATTGTTCGCCGCACCGACGTCGCACGGATTCTGGTCCCACGTGGTGTATTGCATTTGCGCGACGCCTTCGACCGGGATGACCGCGCCGCTGACGCCGAGCGCGCGGTCGCCGGCGAACCGCGTGAGCGCTGCGACGACGCTCGACTCGGCCGAGGCGCCGTAGGTGTCGCCGATCCGCTTCTCGTTCACGAGGATGAGCGTGTTCAGGTCGTTCGGCAGCGAGGCGATCGTCGGAACGGTCCCGGCGGTGCCCCCACCGGTGAAGCTCCGCGCGGGACAGGTCACTGCGACCGGTGCCTGCGTCGTCACGCGGAGGCTGTAGGGCTTGGGGCTGGACGCGCCGTTGTACCCGAAGACCGCGATCGTGGCATAGCCGCCTCCGCCGGGGGAGACCATGCCGACGTCCTCGTCGTCCGTGCCGCGGTTCGCGGAGACCTGCACCAGCGGGATGCCCGGATCGGGAACGTCCTGCAGCGCTGTGGGGGTCAGCTGCGCGTTCGCGCCGCCCTGCACGTTGATCGACGTGTCCGGAATCGGGGCGTCCTGGAGCGGGGCGCCGTTCGTCGCGCCCGTCCTCACGGATGTCGTCTGGTTCGCGTAGAGCGCGAGGTCGTAGTCGGCAGACAGGTTCGTCAGGTGCACGAGCAGGCGCGTCCCGGCCGGCGGCATCGGGATCTGGTAGAGGTCGACCGCGCCCCGGCTCGCAATCGCGGACTGCTGCACTGCCACGTCGGGAGTGATCGTCGGGAGACCCTCACTGTTGAGGAAGCTGTCTCTGACGTCGAAGGAGGCCGAACTGGCGGCGGACACGGCGTCCGACGACACCGTCTCGGTCGCCTGCTCGGGGCTGACGTCCGTTCCGGAGTAGGTCGAGAAGTGCAGCGCGTAGTTGCCGCCGAGCGTCACCGACGGGAGGTTCCAGGTGAGCGTGCTGCCGCTGACCCCTGGATCGCCGAGGGGGGAGGCAGTTCCCGCGTTGAGGGCAAGAGTCGCGGAGCCTGGGACGTAATCGAAGCCGTCCGGCAACTTGATCTTGACCGTCGCCGGGGCCAGCCCCGAGCCGGCCAACGTCAAGCCGGCGGTCATGCCGAGCTGCGGCCGGAACGGGTCGAACGCCGAGAGCAGGCGCGACGAGAGGGTCTCCCACGGCACGTCGGCGCGCTTGATCAGGAGCCCGATCAGGTCGCCGAGGGTGACGTTCGTGCCGACTAGGCTCTGCTCGAGGTCGCCGATCGTCAGATTGCCGTAGTAATGGAGGTCGCCGAGCGTCGCTCCGGGCTTGATCGCGCCCAGAGCTGCGGCGTCGCCGAGCGTCTTCGTGGGGCAGTCGACCAGCGTGCAGTCGACGACGTTTCCCGGGGTCGGTAGTCCGTTGATCGGGAGCGTCCCGAGCGGCAGCCCGTTGATCGGCAGGCCGTTGATCGGCAAGCCGTTGATGGGCAAGCCGTTGATCGGCAGCCCGTTGATCGGCAGCCCGTTGATCGGAGCGCCCGAGAGGGCCAGTGCAAAGAGGCTCTGCCTTCCGATGTCGTCTGTCGTGCACCTCGTCGGGTCGGACGCGACGCTCTGGCACCACGCCACCAACTGCGCCTCGATCGAAGGCGCCTGGGAGCCGAGCCCGTTGATGGGCGTCGAGCCGAGCGCGAGCGCGCCGATGGTGACGCGTCCGAGCGCGCTGTTCGAGAGATCGAGATCGCCCAGCTTGATCGTGGGTGGGCTCGGGAGCGAGAGCACCTGCTGCAAGGTGACCGTCTGCAGCGGCAAGCCTGCGAGCGAGGTTCCCAGGAGCGCGGCCGCCCAGCCGCCCGGCGTCTTCAGCGGGAGGCCGTTGATCGGGAGGCCGTTGATGGGCAGCCCGTTGATCGGGAGCCCGTTGATCGGGAGCCCGTTGATCGGGAGCCCGTTGATCGGCAGCCCGTTGATCGGCGCCGGGTCGGGGCCCGTGGGAGGCGCCGGCTCGAACGCGCGCAGCGGGATCACGGCCAGCGGCACGTTCGACCCGGACATGATGACCGAGGCGCCTGTTGTCAGGTTGGAGGTCGCCCCGGTGACGTCCCGCCGGAGCGCGACGGCGTAGAGCGCTGCGTTGTCGCAGCGGAACACCGGGCAGAGGTCGGCAGTCTCGACAAATTGCACGTGCAGCGTCTGGTTCGCGGACGCCGCGGCGTAGTGGATCGTGTAGACGCCGGATCGGAGATCGGTTGCGGACGGCAGCGTGTCGGTGAAATCGGGCGCAGAGGCGTCGCTCAGCGATGCCGTCAGCTGTCCGCTTGCCCGGTTCGTGCCGAGGTAGATCGTCAGTGTGCGAGCCGCCGTGTCCGCCGGGACGTCGAACGAGAATCCCTTGCCGAGGGTCGACACGTCTACGCCCAGCGGGTTAGGCGGCGGCCCGCCGTTGTGCTGGATGCCGCCTGTGGCATTCGCGGCAGAGGCCGGACTGCTCCCATCGGTCCAGTTGAAGAGGAACGGTGGCCCCCGGAACTGGCCGAGGCCACGCAACGGCGCACTCGGAGCCGGGTCGATGTTCGTCAGCGCGCTGATCGCCGTTCCGTCGGCCTTGCGGACGTCCGGGGCGAGCGAGGTGCTGGTGCCGCCGCCGGCATAGCCCCAGATCGCCCAGTCCAGGCTGCCCGCAGCCGTCAGGTCGACGGATGTCGGAGCTACGATCGGATCTGGGCTCGCGGCCACCGTGCCCGAGAGGCTCCCACCGTTGCCGACGGTTACGCCGTTGCCGACGGTGGTTGTGTTGCCGGCCGCGTCATGCGCGACCGCGTAGATCGTCCCGCCGAGCGGGCCGGTGTTCGCAACCTGCGTGCTGTCGAACGTCGCCGTGTAGGGCGCGGTCGTGTCCGTGCCGAGCTCGACGTATGGAAGTGCACCGCCGAAGTACCGGAAGTCGACCGCGGTGACGCCAACGTTGTCCGAGGCGGTCGCGGCGACGCTGACCGTTCCGTGCAGAACGGATCCGGCGGCGGGCGCGGTGACGGTCACGGTCGGAGGCACGACGTCGCCGGTCGCGAGCAGCAGGTCGCCCCAGGTCGCGCTCGGGTCGCGCGTATTGGGCCCCGGGGCGTCGTAGAAGAGGCCCGCCGTCGTCCCGGGCTCGTACTGGAAGTCGACCCCGAGCGTCTGCCCCGGGCTCGCGCAGATGTCGTGGGTGGTGTCAGCCGAGCAGAGCGGGTGCTTGATCTCGAAGGTGACGGCGCCGGACGCGCTCGTGCCCGCGGCGATGGTGTCGTTGATACCGCCGCTGGCCGTCAGGTCGCTGTAGTGGCTAGCGCCCCCCGGCAGCGGCGCGGCGGGGTCCCAGAAGAAGTCCTGCCCTACCTGGCCCGTGAACTCGATCCAGGCGTCGTCGCCGGCGTTCTTGATGCCGTCGTGGTTGTTGTCGAAGTACACGGTGAGCGACGGCGAGGTCCCCGGAGCGAGGTCCTGGAGGACCACGCCGACGTAGAGGTCGGTGGCGGTGTGCTCGAACCTGACCGTGGCCGGAATGTTTCCGAAGGTGAGGCTGTAGGCTGGCGCATCTGCCCATTCCGCGGCGCTGATCGACCCGTCGACCGTCGGCGGCGTCGGCGTCGCGCCGGCCGAGTACGCAGGGCCGCCGCCCGCCCACGCAACCCCAGGCACCGCAAGCGCAGCCATCGCAGCGATACCGACGATCGTCCGCGGCAGAAGATCCCGCATCACACCGCTCCCCCTTGCTCCTCAGTACAGGTCACCACCGTACGAGGACCTGCTCGGACTTTCAAGACCCGAGCGGCGTGAAGGGTGAAGTTACTGAGGTCGTACAGAACCTCAATGCCCGCACCGCAGCCGATATCGACCGCCGTTTTGCTGCGACTCTAGATCGCCGCGCCGCACGGCCCTGTTCAAGTTCAAGTAGCGCCCAGCCGCTCGGCGAGGTAGCGCAGCGCGATCGGATAGCGGTACTCGATCGAGCTGTGCGTCCCGTCGAAGAGCTCGAAGAAGACATCCGTCACGCCGAGCTGCTCGAGCTCGTTGCGGAACGCGGCGGCGCCGAGGTCGAGGAAGAACTGGTCGCGGTTGCCCGCGTCGATGTAGATCGCACGCAGGCTGTAGAGCGCGTCTGCGTGCCGCTCCGCCATCCGCACCGGGTCCCACGCGAGCCAGCGCTCCCACACGTCCGGGACCAGGCGTCCGGTCTCGGGCTCGAACGGCAGGTCGACCGAGCCGTCGTCGTTCGCCGAGTAGCACGCCGCCATCGCCCATGTGTTGAGCAGCGGGAAGTCGGTGCTCTTCGTGAACGCAGGCCGCGCGCGGAAGTCCGTCCAGAACGCGTCGAACGAGCCGTCGTAGCCGTCGCGCAGCGCGCGGGCGGCGTCGCGGAAGTCCGGCAGGTAGCAGAGCTCGAAGAGCGCGTCGCCGGCGTGCGTCGCGAGACCGCCGAACAGGTCGGGCCGGAGCATCGGCGTCACCATCGCGCCGTAGCCGCCGCTCGATTTGCCGGCGATGCCGCGGTGCGCGGCGGTCGCGAGCGTCCGGTAGCGCCCGTCGACGAAAGGCACGACCTCGTCGCAGAGATACGTGTGGTAGTCGCCGACCCCGGGCGAGTCGAGGAACTGCGAGCCGCCATACGACGTCCACGCGTCGACGAACACGACGAGCGCGGGCGGGCAGCCCTCCTCGGCGAACAGCCGGTCGACGAGCTCCGGCACGTTCGGCCGGAACGCCGAGCGGTTGCGCCACATGTCGAGCTGGCCGGTATGACCCTGGATCAGGTAGATCGCCGGGAAGCGCCGGTCGGGCTCGGCGTCGTAGGCAGGCGGCAGGTACACCCAGAGCGGCCGCAGATGCGGGTCGCCGAGCGGGTTGCCGCGCAGCGCGGCGCTCTCGAGCTCGAGCTCGTCGAAGCGGCCGATGGGATCGCGCGACCAGGGCTCCACGGCGTGATTCTCCCACTGGGTCGTCGGACGGCGCGGCTACAGTCGTTCGCCGTATGGCCCGCCGCGCGCTCAGCGCCGTCTCGATCGTCGCCGTTTGCGTTCTCGCAGCGGGCTGCGGCGCGCGCAACGACAAGCCGTTCACCGCGAAGGGCAGCGCGGCGTGCTTCACGAAGAAGGGCTTCACCCAGGTGACGATCGACCCGCTCAAGGTGGGCTTCATCGCCGGTTTCGCCGAGAACGGCGGCCTGAAGGCCACCGCCGACAACGGGAACGTCCTCACGGTCGCCTTCACTGCGGATTCGACGGGGGTGGCATCCACGGAGCAGGCCTTCCGCACGCACGCGCCGCCGAAGCTTCGGCCGCGGATGCACGACATCATGGAGTCGGAGCGCAACGCCGTGCTCGTCTGGACCGTGTCGCCGACCCCGCAGCAGCTCGCGGACGCGACCGGCTGCCTGCACCCGTAGGTCAGCGCTAGAATCGGCGTATGGCCGAATTCGGGACGATGCGCATCAAGAGCGGCCTCGCCGAGATGCTCAAGGGCGGGGTGATCATGGACGTCGTGAACGCCGACCAGGCGAAGGTCGCCGAGGCGGCGGGCGCGGTGGCCGTGATGGCGCTCGAGCGCGTGCCGGCCGACATCCGCCGCGACGGGGGCGTCGCCCGCATGTCCGACCCGGAGATGATCCAGGGCATCCAGGAGGCCGTCACGATCCCCGTGATGGCGAAGTGCCGCATCGGCCACTTCGTCGAGGCGCAGATCCTCCAGGCGCTCGAGGTCGACTACATCGACGAGTCCGAGGTGCTGACGCCGGCCGACGTCGCGCATCACGTCGACAAGTGGAAGTTCACCGTGCCGTTCGTCTGCGGTTGCACGAATCTCGGTGAGGCGCTGCGGCGTATCGGCGAGGGCGCCGCGATGATCCGGACGAAGGGCGAGGCCGGCACCGGCGACGTCGTCAACGCCGTCACGCACATGCGCGCGGTGTTCGGTCACATTCGCAGGCTCGCGACGCTCGCCGAGGAAGAGCTGTACACCGAGGCGAAGAATCTCCAGGCTCCGTACGAGCTCGTGCGCTGGGTCGCCGAGAACGGCAAGCTGCCCGTCGTCACGTTCACCGCGGGCGGCATCGCCACGCCGGCCGACGCGGCGCTGTGCATGCAGCTCGGCGCAGACGGCGTCTTCGTCGGCTCCGGCATCTTCAAGTCCGGCGACCCCGAGTTGCGCGCGAAGGCGATCGTCGAGGCGACGACGCACTACCAGGATGCAGAGATCCTGGCGCGCGTGTCCGCAGGCCTCGGCGAGCCGATGGTCGGCATCTCGACGGCGACGCTCGATCCGAGCCAGCTGCTCGAGACGCGCGGCTGGTAGCACCTCCGTCCGACCGTCCCGCGACTATCCCGCGTGTGGACACCGTGGTGAAGCCGCGCTGGTCGACCTCGTCCTACCTGCTCTACGCGGGTGGGCTGACGGTCCTCGGCGCCGCCCTCGGCGCACTCGCGTACCTGTCGAGCCAATACGGCGCGGCGGCGTATGCCGGCTGGTCGGCGCTCGTGCTCGTCGTGCTGTACGGCATCGCGCACGCGTTCAAGCGGCAAGACCGATGGGTCGCCGCCGGGATCTTCGCGTTCGCCTCGGTGATCGCCTGGGCCGCATTCGTCGGCGCGCTCTGGACGTGGTTCGGCTGGCTGCACAGCAGCACGGCAACCGGAGGCTTCGCCGGCTTCTCGGTGGCGCGCCTCTCGCTCGAGCTGCTCGTGCTCGTCGCGGCGCTCGACGACCTGCGACGTTTCCGTTTCCCGTTCATCGCGGCGATCGCCGTGTTCGTCGGCTGGCTCTTCGTCACCGATCTCGTGTCGGGCGGCGGCAACTGGTCGGCGGTCGTGACGCTGCTCGTCGGGCTCGCGTATTTCGCGGCCGGTGGCGTCAGCAACAAGCCGCAGGCGTTCTGGTTCCATTTCGCGGCCGGCGCACTGATCGGTGGGAGCCTCCTCTACTGGTGGCACTCCGGCGACACGGACTGGTCGCTGATGTCGGTCGCGAGCCTCGTGTATGTCCTGATCGGCGACCGTACGCGCCGTGCGAGCTGGGCGGTGTTCGGCACCCTCGGGTTCTTCGCCGCGGCGACGCACTTCAGCGCCGAGTGGGCGGGCGGGACGCTCTCGCTCTCGCCGAGCGTCATCAGCTCGTTCCGCGGTTGGGTTCCCTCGCTCGTCTTCGCGTTCGTCGGCTTCCTGCTCGTCGTCCTCGGTCTCCACGCGCGCCGGCGGAATCCCGACGACGAGCCGCTGGCCTCCGCGTAGCCGCCTCTACAATTGGCGTTGTGCACCAGCCGCTTCGGATCGGCGTCCTGGCCGTGCAGGGGAACTTCCGCGAGCACGTCGCCGTGCTGCGGCGGCTCGGCGCGGACCCGGTCGAGGTGCGGCTGCCGGAGCAGCTGGAGGGTCTCGACGGCCTGATCGTCCCCGGCGGCGAGTCGACGGCGATGACGCGGCTGATGCGCCTCTACCGCCTCGACGAGGCGTTGCGCGCATTCGAGGCGCCGATCTTCGGCACATGCGCCGGGATGATCCTGCTCGACCGCGAGCATCTCGGCCTCGCGGACATCTCCGTGCGGCGCAACGCGTTCGGCCGGCAGGTGGCGAGCTTCGAGGCCGACCTGGACATCGGCGGCGGCCGGGAGCCGTTCCGCGCGGTGTTCATCCGCGCGCCGTGGATCGAGGAGGCCGGCGCGGGCGTCGAGGTGCTGGCGGAGGTCGACGGGCATCCGGTGCTCGCGCGCGAGGGCAGGATCCTCGTCGCCGCGTTCCATCCGGAGCTGACGGACGACACGCGGATCCACGAGCTCTTTCTCAACCAGGTACGGGAGGCGCTGAGTGTCCGGGCATAGCAAGTGGTCGTCGATCAAGCACAAGAAGGGCGCCGCCGACGCCAAGCGCGGCAAGCTGTTCTCGAAGCTCTCGCGCGCGATCATCGTGGCGGCCAAGGAAGGCGGAGGAGATCCTTCCGGCAATCTCGCCCTGCAGAACGCGATCGAGAAGGCGAAGTCGTATTCCATGCCGAAGGACAACATCGACCGCGCCGTCGCGAAGGGCTCCGGCGCCGACGCCGATGCGTCCGCCTTCGAGACGGTGATCTACGAGGGCTTCGGCCCCAGCGGCGTCGCGGTGATCGTCGAGGCGTTGACCGACAACCGCAACCGCACCGCCTCCGACGTGCGTCACACGTTCGCGAAGAACGACGGCAGCCTCGGCGGCTCGGGCGCCGTCGCG
>JANMWV010000114.1:0-1700 GCA_031394165.1 Actinomycetes bacterium | reverse complement strand
CCGGACCGCCGACGCTCGAGAAGGGGCCGTCGATCTGCCACGGCACCGCCGGCAACGGCTACGCCTTCCTCAAGACCTTCGCGCGAACGGGCGACGAACGCTGGCTCACTCGCGCGCGCGCTTTCGCCGTGCACGCGCTGGAACAAGTCGAGCGGCAGCGGACCACCCTCGGCCGCGGTCGCTACTCCCTCTGGACCGGCGACCTCGGCGCCGCCGTCTACGCCGCAGATTGCCTCGACGCAAAAGCCCGGTACCCCGTGCTCGGATAATGCGCAAGCCGAGTATGTCCCGTCGCGGAGCGGAGCTTGCCTCCGCGCAGCAGTGACCCGCCCCGCCGCGAGCACCGAAGAAGGGGGCCCACGGGGGAAACATGGTTTCCCCCGTGAAGCGAGCGGAGCGAAGCGCTACTCGGCGTAGACGTCGCAGCCGAGATACATCAAGCTCTCGACCGCTTCGGTGACGAACGCCGTCGCCTGCGCGGCGTCGTCGAACGTGTACGGGCCGGGGTGAACCTTGTCGCTCGTGCCGGCGGGAAAGACCTCGGCTTCGACCACGCAGGAGGAGTTGAAGTCGACCGCACGCAGGATCGCCACCGAGCGTCCGTCCTTCTTCGCGTGGCGAACGAAGAGCTCCGTGCCCGTGGTGGTCTCGGGCGTCATGCTGCTCATGGAGCGCCCGTCGTTCCGGGCGCCTGCACGGGCGTCCCGGCCGAGGCGGTCGCGGCGACGGACGGGATACCGCTCGTCTGGCCGGCCAGCGCATTGGTGACGGCCTGCGCCACGGAGGTACGATCGGCGAAGCCGTCGAGGCGCACCAGGATGTCGCCTGGTGCCCGGTAGACGAGCACACCGGGGTCGGGCAGGAGCCCGCCGCCGGGGAGCAGCGCCGTGAGGATTCCGGCGACCTTGTTGTCGAGCACGTTCACGAGCAGGAAGCCGGCGCCCATGTCGAGAGCGCCGGCGTGCGCCTCGGCAACCGAGATCGCGTCGACGTCGGCGTTCGGGTTGTAGAGGCTGACGACGACGACCCTGTGCAGCGCGAGCTGCCACTGGAGCGGCGCCGGCAGATCCTCGTAGACGAGGTTGCCGCGCGGGGCAGGCTTCAGCTTCGGCTTCGCGTGCGTCACATGCTTCGTCTTGGCGGCGTGCTTCGTCGCTACCGCTGCGTGCTTCTTCGCCGCGACGTGCAGCGTCGGCTTCACATGCACAGGAGTGCGGTGCACGACCGGCGCCGCCGCAGTGTGGGGCTGCGCGGTGGACGTGCGCACGTTGCTCGAGGACGACTTGCCCAGCAGCATCGTGCTCGCGCCGAGGGCGACGACCGCGATCACGCCGACCAGGGCGAGGATCTTGATCGGCGGGCTGATGGTCATGTTCACGGCAGGTCACCCACGGCGAGCGAACGTGGTCAGCTGACAGTGCACGTGCCGGGCGTAAACAGCGTCCCGACATCGACCGAGGTGCCAGGCCCGTGCTGGACGGCGATCCAGCGCCCGACGGCAGCCGTCATGCAGAAATCGGTTGCCGAGGTCGCGTTGCCGTTCCAACCGGCCGGGTTGAGCACGAACGGCGCGCCTGCGACGGTCGAGATACCGCCGTCGTACTTCGTGGCGAGCGCGGTCAGCGTGATGTTCTCGTAGCCGACGTCCGTGATGCTGGTGCCGGGATCGGGATCGCTCGGCGCGGCCGGGTAGTTGTCTG
>JANMWV010000106.1:0-14555 GCA_031394165.1 Actinomycetes bacterium | reverse complement strand
CGGTGCGCGGCGTCCAGGCCGGCGCGCTCGGCCTCCGCGCGCGTCTCCGCCTTGTCCTGCTCGCCGAGCGGGAACCAGATGCGATCGAGCTGCTGCGGATCGAGGCGCGCCAGCATGTACGACTGATCCTTCTGCGGATCGGCACCGCGCGCGAGCAGGAGGCGGCCGCGATGCTCGACGATGCGCGCGTAGTGGCCGGTTGCGAGCCGATCGCAGCCTGCGCGTGCGGCGAAGGCGAGCAGCTCGCCGAATCGGAAGCTGCCGTTGCAGCGGATGCACGGGTTCGGTGTCTCGCCGCGCGCATAGCCGCGCACGAACGGTGCGACGACGGCGCGACGGAACTCCTCGCGCAGGTCGAGCGTCACGTGCGGCCGGCCGAGCCGGTGGCACGTCGCGCGCGCCTGGAGTACGGCTTCGGGCGAGCAGCAGGCGCGGGCGGCGTCGGGCCCGTCGGGGTCGAGCCAGAGCCGGAGCGTCACGCCGATCGCCTCCGGGCCGGCGCGAAGCAGCGCGACGGCGCTGTCGACGCCGCCGCTCATCGCGACGGCGGTCCGCCCCGCCTGCGGCTCCGCGCGGAAGACGGGTGCAAGCGCATTCGCGAGCGCGTCTGTGGCGAGCGTGTCGCCGCCGACGGCGGCGGCCTCGAGCAGCGTCAGCCCTGCGAGGCCCCGCTCGAGCCCGGGCGCGTCCGCCTCGACGACGCGGTCGCCGTCGACGCGCAGCCGCACGGCGGCCCACTCGCCGTCGCGTGTGGAGTCTCCGAAGGTCTCGATCACCACCACACGGTAATGGAGAGAAAAAGGGGCGGGGCCTTGCGGCCCCGCCCGAGATCTCCACCCTGCCGATTTGCCCCGGCTATGCGAACCTGGCGAACCAGGTGGGTGCCGTACCGTTCTCCGGTCGCGAGGCGACCTCGGTCGGGACACATGCTCCCTTTATGTAGGCGTTGGTTCTACATTTAAGCCGGAACGGCGCACAGGGTCGAGCGGTCGCAGCGTACACCTCAGCGCGCAAAACGCCAGCGGATGGTTTGTGTTCCTTCCACGTGCAGTCTCTTCGCGAGGGCCTGCGTCAGGTCAAACTCGCGGCCCGGCACGGTGTGGCCGCGATCGATCACCTGCACGAGCGCCTCGACTCCCTTGAACTCGATGTAGACCTTCACGCCGCAGGGCAACAAGGGATGCGCGACGCCCAGCGTCTTCACGCCGATCGACACGCCGCAGGCGCTCTTCGTGCGCCCCTTCGACGGTGTGTACGGCGCTGCGAGCGCCGTGTACCAGTCGCCCGCCGGTGCAGGGAGCTTCGACGTGCGGTGCGAGCGGTGCGACACCGCGAGCGCGACGGCGATCGCAACGAGTGCGACCGCGGCGAGCGCAGCGGCGCGCATCCCGGCCGATCTGATCACCGGGCTCCCACAAGCTCCCCGAAGCTGTCGCGCACGAGTCCGTCGAAGTCGATCGGCAGCTGCCCGTCGGTGTCCGCAAACTCGCGCAGGTACATGAGCAGGAACTGGCGCTCCTCGTCCTGGACGACGTCGCCGCCGGCGTGCTCGCGGGTGAGTCGCTCGAGCTCGAAGAGGTTCCACTCACGCGGCATCGCGCTGTAGCCGATCGGGACGACCGTCTGGGGCTCCGGTGCGGGCGCAGGCTCCGGCGGCGCCTCCGGCGCGGGCTCCGGGACGGCCGCAAGCGGCACGCGCTCGAGCTCGGGCTCTGGCTCCGGCGGCGGCGGCGGTGGAGGAGCAGGCTCGGGCTCCGGCTCGGGCGTGCGGGGCAGGACGCGCACGTGCTCGGGCGCTCGGTGCGGAGCGGATGCGAGCGGCGCGGGCGCGGGTACCGGCACCTCCTGGACGACTGCCGACGCGGTCACCGCCTCGCCGACAGGAGTCGCCGGAGTCGGCCTGTGCACCGTCACATTTCGTGCCGGGAGCCGCAGGCGCGAGAGATCCGGCGCCGACGCTCCTTCGCGCCAGAGCGTCGCCTCGAGCACGAAGATCAATAGGTACGCGACGGCACTCGCCGCGATGATCGTCCACATGCCCGCACCCAGCGCGGCCGCGACCACCGGAACGGCGACGAGGAACGCGGCCTCAACCACCGTCCTGGGCCCGAAGACGCGCCGCATCCCGAGAGCCTACGGCTGAGAGTCGGACGGCTCCTCGTCCGCGCCTTCGGTGCCCTCGTCGGAGGACGGCGTGGACGAGCTGTCCGCCGCAGGCGGCGGCTCGGAAACGGGCGGTGCCTCGACGACGGGCGGCGACGCGACGGCGGCGGGACCGGCGAACGCGGCCGCGGGCGGCTGCGGGCGGGACGCCTCGCCGGCGCTCTCGGCCGCGCGCATGATGGCGCCGGCCACCTGGCCGATCGCTTCCTGGCCGAGCCCGGCGGCGGACAGCAGCTGCTCGGCGCCGTGCTGGGCGCGTGCGAGCACCGCGGACGCCTGTGCACGGGCCCACTCGAGCGTCTGCTCGACCTCGGCGCGGGCGGCGTTCGTCAGCTCGGTCGCCTGGTGGCGCGACTGCTCGAGCAAGCGGCTGCCCTTGGCCTCCGCCTCCTGGAGCTCGCGGGTCGCGTCGGCGTGGGCCTTCGCGAGCAGCTCGCGGGTCTCGTTACGCGTGGCGTTCAGCATCTCGGCGCGCTGGCGCTCGCTCTCCTGGCGGTAGCGCTCGAGCTCGGCCTCGCGATCCTGAAGCTCGTGCTGGCGGCGGCTGACCTCTTCCTCGGTCTTCCCGAGCTGGGCAGCGGACGCGTTCTGCGCGTCGCGCTCGATCGTGTCGGCGAACTCGGCGGCGGCGCGGATCAGGTGGAGCGCGTCCATGCGGACGGCGTGGCCGGTCGGCTCGACCGACGGCCCGGTGCGCGCGCCGGCGGCCTGGAGCACGCGAAGCTGCGCCTGCAGCTGCGCCGCGTGGCGGCGGAACGCGTCGAATGCCTCACGGACCCGGTCCGCGTTGAGACCGTCCCCGACCTGGGGAATGTCCTCGTAGCGGGGCAGGGACGTCAGCGATGGGACCCCTGCGCGGCCCGGACCTTCGATAGCCATCTCGTCGTTCCCCTCCTGTTGTCTGCGTCGACGCGGCAAGCCGCTGTCAGAAGTATGACTTCTTCATCGGCTGTCTGTTCCCTCGGCTTGACCGGAAGCGATGATCGTGCGGATCCCGAGGTCCCGGAGCACGGTATCCGGCATCGGCGTCGGGGCGCCGGTCAGCGGGTCGGAGCCGCTCGCCACCTTCGGGAAGGCGATCACCTGGCGGATGTCGGGCTCGCCGGCCAGCAGCGCGACGAAGCGCTCGATGCCCAGCGCGAAGCCGCCGTGCGGCGGCGCACCCATGCGGAGCGCGTCGAGCAGGAAGCCGAACTTCTCCTGCTGCTCCGCCTCGCCGAGGCCCATCGTCCGGAAGACCGCCTGTTGCGCCTCGGCGCTGTGGATGCGGATCGAGCCGGAGCCGAGCTCCCAGCCGTTCGAGATCAGGTCGTAGTGCTGACCGATCACGCCACCGGGGTCGGACTCGATCGTGTCCTCCTCGCCGGCGATCGCGGCCGTGAAGGGATGGTGGAGGAACGTCCACCGGCCGCTGTCCTCGTCGCGCTCGAAGAGCGGAAAGTCGATCACCCAGTGAAACGCGTCGGCCGCTCCCTCCGCGAGCTCGAGCTCGCGCCCGAAGTACGCGCGCAGGCCGCCGAGGACGCGCGTGACGAGTGCTTCTTCGTCGGCCGCGAAGAGCGCCGTCGAGCCCGGCTCGGGGGTGAGCGCCGCGAGCTCCTGCTCGGAGAGGATCTTCGCGATCGGCGAGCGGATCTCGCCGCCGTCGTTGACGATGTAGGCGAGACCCTTCGCGCCCCACTCCTTGGCGAGCTCCTCCAGCCGCCCGAGCTCGGCGCGCGAGAAGGCGCGCGGCACGGCGAGGTACCTGACGGCCGGCGCCTTGGCGAAGACGCCGAACTCGGAGCTGCGGGTCAGCTCGGTCGCGTCCTGGATCACGAGGCCGAAGCGGAGGTCGGGCTTGTCGGAGCCGTACGTGCGCATCGCGTCGGCATAGGTGAGCCGCGGGAACGGCCGTGCCGGCGCCGGGCGCCCGAGCGCGTCGAAGGACGCGACGACCGCCTCCTCGAGCACGTCGAGCACGTCCTCGCGGTCGACGAACGACATCTCGAGGTCGAGCTGGCGGAACTCGAACTGCCGGTCGGCGCGAAGATCCTCGTCGCGCCAGCACGTGGCGATCTGGTAGTAGCGGTCGAGCCCGCCGACCATGCAGAGCTGCTTGAAGAGCTGCGGCGACTGCGCGAGCGCGAAGAAGCGGCCGGGCTGCAGGCGCACGGGAACGAGGAAGTCGCGTGCGCCCTCCGGTGTGCCCTTCGTCATGCTCGGCGTCCAGACGTCGACGAAGCCGAGGGCGTCCATCGTGCGGCGGATCGCAGCGATCACGGTGTGACACAGGCGCAGGTTGCGTTGCATCCGCTCGCCGCGCATGTCGAGGTAGCGGTACTTGAGGCGCAGCACCTCGTCGACGTCCTCGCCGATCTGGAACGGCAGCGGCTCCGAGCGCGAGACGATGCGCAGCGTGTCGACCTGGATCTCGATCTCGCCGGTCGGGAGGTTCGGGTTGACGGCGTCCGGCGTGCGGCGCACGACCTCGCCCTCGGCCTGGAGGACGAACTCGTTGCGGATCTCGTGCGCGACGGCGGCCGCGTCGGCGGTGCGCTCGGGATTGATCACGAGCTGCACCTTCCCGGAGAAGTCCCGCAGGTCGATGAACACGAGGCCGCCGTGGTCGCGCCGCGTGTGCGTCCAGCCGGCGACGGTCACGCGCGTGCCCGCGTCGGCGGCGCTGAGCGCGCCGCAGGTGGTGTCGCGCCAGCTGCTCACGCGGCCAGCGTCTCGAGGAGCTTGTCCCGTTGCACGTCGACATCCTGCTCACCGCGGCGGCGCAGCGTGATCGAGCCGTCGCGGAAGATGACGGTGTCGCGCGCGCCGGAGCGCTGCGCCTGCGTCAGCTGGCCCTTGAGCGAGCGGCCGGCGTAGTCGGTGTCGGCGGCGACGCCGCGCGCCCGGAGCTCCGCGAGCAGCGCGAGCGCGTCGGCCCGCGAGCCGCCGTCGACGGCGAGGAACACGTCGAGCGTCGGTGGCTCGGCGGTGACGCCCTCGAGCTCGAGTGCGAGCACGAGGCGCTCGATGCCGGCGCCGAAGCCGACGCCGGGCGTCGGCGGGCCGCCGATCTCCTCGATCAGATAGTCGTAGCGGCCGCCCGCGCTGATCGTCGAGCCCTGCGTCGACTCGTCGGGCCCAACGAACTCCCACGTCGTGCGGCTGTAGTAGTCGAGACCGCGGACGAGCGTCGGCACGATCGTGTACGCGACGCCGTACGCGTCGAGGTAGGCGCGAACCTGCGCGAAGTGCTCGGCACACGCGTCGCAGAGCGAGTCGCCGATCGTCGGCGCGTCCTGCAGCGCCTCGCGCACCTTCGGCGTCTTGACGTCGAACACGCGCAGCGGGCTCGTCGCGCGCTTCTGCTTCGCGTCGTCGTCGAGGACGCCGGCATGCTCGTCGAGCCAGGCGTTGAGCTTCTCGAGATATGCGGGGCGGCATGCGCGGTCGCCGATCGAGTTGAGCTGGATCTCGTAGCGCCCGACACCGAGATTGCGCAGCAGCGCGTCGTAGAACTGGATCACCTCGGCATCCGTCGCAGGGTCGTCGGAGCCGACGTTCTCGAGCGAGAGCTGCCAGTGCTCGCGGTAGCGGCCGCGCTGCGGCTTGTCGTACCGGTACATCGAGGCGATCGTGTAGAGCTTCACCGGCTGCGGCTCGCGCTGCATGCCGTGCTCGAGGTACGCGCGGCAGATCGGCGCCGTGCCCTCGGGTCGCAGCGCCAGCTTGCGTCCGCTGCGGTCCTCGAAGGCGTACATCTCCTTCTGCACGATGTCGGAGCCGGAGCCCGACGTGCGCCGGAAGAGATCGGCGTCCTCGAACACCGGCGTCTGGATCTTGCGATAGCCGTAGAGCGCGCAGAGGCGCTCCATCTCCCGGGTCACCGTTTGCCAGAGCGGTTGCTCGCCGGGAAGAATGTCGTGCGTGCCGCGCGGCGCCTCGATCTGCGTCACGCTCTGAGCTCCGCGAGGAACGGGTTGCGCGCGAGCTCGTCGCCGAGCGTCGTCTCGGGGCCGTGGCCGGGGTACACGATCGTCTCCGGCGGATAGCGGTCGAGCAGCGTTCGCACCGACTCGACGAGCGTGTTCCAGTCGGCCCCGGGCAGGTCGACGCGGCCGACCGAGCCGGCGAAGAGGAGGTCGCCGCTGAACAGCGCGCCCTCGGCGTGGAAGGCGACGTGAGCCGGCGAGTGCCCGGGGATCGCGACGCACGCGAACGAGAGACCGGCGACCTCGATCGTCTCGCCGCCCTCGAGCAGGTGATCCGGCGCGTATGAGCGGCCGGGCATGCCGGCGGGAGCGAACTCCGCGTAGCGCTCGAGCCGGTCGCGCTCGCCCTCCGGCATGTAGACGGGAGCGCCGGTGTCCTCGGCGAGGTCGGCGACGCCGCCGACGTGGTCGAAGTGCCCATGCGTGATCAGGATTGCCGCGCAGGTCGCGCCGCTCCGGGCGAGCTCGAGTTGGAGATCGGCCGCGTCGCCACCCGGATCCACGACGGCGGCTTCGGCCGCGTCGGCGCTTGCGCGGACGACGTAGCAGTTCGTCTGCAGCGGGCCCAGCCCGTATCGATCGACGACGATGCTCACGCGGGCGAGTCTAGTGGCCCGAACCACAGCCGCGGCTTGTGTCGCGGCCTGCGCCTGCGGGTATCGTCTGCGCATGCGCCACTGGAAGCTGAACGAGATCGAGACGCCTGACGGCAGCCGCTCCCCCGCGGTACTCCACTCGCTCGAAGGCGAGAGCCGCGTCGTGCTGATCGGGCTCGACCCCGGCCAGGAGCTCGGCGAGCACCAGGTGAAGGAGTCGGCGTTCCTGCTCGTCGTCGACGGGCGTGTGCGCGTCGAGGCGGGCGACGAGACGATCGACGCCGGAGCCGGTGAGCTCTTTCGGTTCGATCCGGACGAGCGCCACTCGGTCACGGCCGACGGACGCGCGCGGCTGATGCTGCTGCTCGCGCCGTGGCCCGGTGAGGGGCACTACCGGGGCGACGAGCAGCCTCGCGCGGGCGCTACCGCTTCTTCTTGACCGGCGCGGACGTGCCGCCGGCGGTGCGCGCGAGGTAGCGCTTGTAGGCGAAGCGGTCGATCACGTACGTGAAGGGGACGAACAGCACCGTGTAGAGGAGCGCGAGCGGCAGCACGCTCACCCAGTGCCCCTTTGCGGTGAACGAGAAGAGCGCGAAGACGACGGCGCCGAGCAGGGCTCCGCGCTTGAGCGCGCGGTTCCACGACGGCTCCGGCGGGGTGCGGCGCGTGCCGCGCTGCGGCGGCTGCTTCTTCTTCGCGGCCGGCTTCGAGCCGTTGCGCGATGCCGGGCGTTCCTTGTGCTCCTCCTCGAAACCTTCGGGAAGCTCGTCGAGCTCGTTGCCGTCTGCGTCGACGTAGACGAACTCGTACTCGTGCCGCTTCTCCTTGAGCTGGCGGCGCCGCTGCTTCCGCGAAGGCATGCGCCTACCTTAGCTCGCCGGCGGCCACGACCTGGTCGACGAGCCGGGCGCCGAGGTGGTACGCGAGATAGCGCCAGTCGGGCGCGTCGAGCAGGACGACGTCGGCGCGGTAGCCCGGCGCGAGGCGGCCGATCCGGTCGGCGCGCCCGAGCACGTGGGCCGCGTTGACCGTGCAGGCTGAGAGCGCCTCGGCGGGCGACAGCTTCAGCTGCGTGGCCGCAAGCGAGCAGCAGAGCGGCAGGCTCTCGCAGAACGCGCTGCCCGGGTTGAAGTCGGTCGCGAGCGCCACGGCTGCTCCCGCGTCGACGAGTGCGCGCGCCGCCGGCATCGGCCGGCCGAGGAAGAGCGCGCTCGCCGGCAGGACGACGCCGACGACACTGCTCGCCGCGAGGACACGCACGCCGCTGTCTCCCGTGGCCTCGAGGTGGTCGACAGAGCGCGCGCCGAGGTCGACCGCGAGCGGGATCGCGCCCTGCTCGGTGAACTGGTCGCCGTGGAGCCGCAGCGCGAGCCCGGCGTCGCGGCACGCCACGAGATACCGACGCGCCTGAGTCGCGTCGAATGCACCGCGCTCGAGAAACACGTCCGCTGCTTCGGCGATCTGTGCGGCCTCGGGCAGCACTTCCGCGAGGGCGAAGTCGAGATATGCGTCGGGTTCGCCGTCGAACTCGGGCGGCACGGCGTGCGCGCCGAGCCACGTCGGCACACCGCCGGCGTCGCGCACCGCGCGCAGTGACGCGAGCTCGGTATCGCGGTCGAGGCCGTAGCCCGACTTCCCCTCGAAGGTCGTCGTGCCCTGGCGCAGCATCCAGCCGCGGTGGCGCTCGACCGCGTCGCGGAGGCCGTCCTCGCCCGCCGCGCGCGTTGCGCGCACGGTCGAGAGGATGCCGCCGCCGAGCGCGTGCAACTCCTCGTAGCTCGCACCGCCGGCGCGCAGTGAGAACTCCTCGACGCGGTCGCCGCCGAACGCGAGATGCGTGTGGCAGTCGACGAGACCCGGGATCGCGCAGCGCCCGCGGGCGTCGAGCTCCATCACATTGCCGTCGAGTACCGGCAGGTCGCGCATCCGCCCCACCGCCTCGATCATGTCGCCGGCACAGAGCACGTACGCGTCCTCGATCACGTCGACCGCGCCGAGAGCAGCACCGCGCAGCGGCGCGGCACCTGCGGCCGGCGTCGCCAGCTGCGCGACGTCGCGGATCAACAGCCGCGGTGTGCTCACGCGTCGCGCGGCGCGGACGGGATCACGATCCCTCCCTGTTCCGCGGCCTCGAGCGCCTCCTCGTACCCCGCGTCCGCGTGGCGCATGACGCCCGTGCCCGGATCGGTCGTGAGCACGCGCTCGAGCCGCTCCGCCGCCTCAGCAGTGCCGTCGGCGAGCACGACCATTCCGGCGTGGATCGAGTTGCCGATGCCGACGCCGCCGCCGTGGTGCACGCTCACCCACGTCGCGCCCGCCGCGACGTTGAGGAGGGCGTTGAGGATCGGCCAGTCGGCGATCGCGTCGGACCCGTCGCGCATCGCCTCGGTCTCGCGGTACGGCGAGGCAACCGAGCCCGAGTCGAGGTGATCGCGGCCGATCACGACGGGCGCCTTCACTGCGCCGCTCCGCACGAGCTCGTTCATCGCAAGCCCTGCCTTCGCGCGGTCGCCGTAGCCGAGCCAGCAGATCCGCGCGGGCAGCCCCTGGAATGCCACCCGCTCGGGTGCGAGCTCGAGCCACCGCTGCAACAGCGGATCGTCGGGGAAGAGTCGCCGCAGCACCTCGTCGATCGTCGCGATGTCGGCCGGGTCCCCGGACAGCGCCGCCCAGCGAAACGGCCCCACGCCACGACAGAACAGCGGCCGGATATAGGCCGGGACGAAGCCCGGGTATGAGAAGGCCTCGGCTACGCCACCTGCACGGGCCTCACCTCGAAGGTTGTTGCCATAATCGAAAACATACGCGCCGAGCCGGACGTACTCGAGCATCCCTTCGACGTGCCGCACGATCGACGCGCGCGCCTGCCGCACGTACTCGTCAGGATCGGACGCGCGTAGCGCCGCGGCCTGCGTGACGTCGAGGCCGGCGGGCACATAGCCGGTGAGCGGATCGTGCGCCGCGGTCTGCTCGGTGACGAAGTCGAAGCGCTCGCCCCGCGCAGCGAGCTCGGGGACGATCTCCGCCGCGTTGCCGAGCAGGCCGACCGACAGCGCACGGCCTGCCGACGCCGCGGCGCGGATGCGCGCGAGCGCGTCGTCGAGCGAGTCCGCCGCCTCGTCGAGATAGCGCGTCTCGAGCCGGCGCTCGATGCGGTGCGGATCGACCTCGACGCAGAGGATCGCCGCGCCCGCCATCGTCCCGGCGAGCGGCTGCGCGCCGCCCATGCCGCCGAGACCGGCGGTGAGGATCGTCCTGCCGGCGAGGTCGGGCGAGCCGAAGTGCTTCTCGCCTGCGGCTGCGAACGTCTGGAACGTTCCCTGGAGGATTCCCTGCGTGCCGATGTAGATCCACGAGCCAGCCGTCATCTGGCCGAACATCGTCAGGCCCTCGGCCTCGAGGCGGCGGAACTCGTCCCACGTCGCCCACGCCGGCACGAGCAGCGAGTTCGCGATCAGCACACGCGGCGCGCCCTCGTGCGTCGTGAACACGCCAACCGGCTTGCCGGATTGCACGAGCAGCGTCTCGTCGGGGCCGAGCTCGAGCAGCGCGGCGCCGATCGCGCGCAGCGCCTCGTGGTTTCGCGCGGCCTTCCCGGAGCCGCCGTAGACGACGAGCTCCTCGGGCTTCTCTGCCACCTCGGGATCGAGGTTGTTCAGGAGCATCCGGAGGGGTGCCTCGGTCGACCACTGCCGCGCGTTCAGCTCGGGCCCGCGCGGCGCGCGGATGTTCGAGAGGTCGCCGCACAGCGCGTCGACGCGCGCGGCGAGCGTTTGGGTCGTGCTCATCGCAGCTCTCCAATCTGGTTCTCGGCAGCCGCGACGATCGAGCCGTCGCGGATCGCGGTCGCAACCGCCTCGATGTCCGGCCCGAGCGACCGGTCGTCGCGCAGCCGCGGCGAGAGCGCGCGCACCGCCGCACGGGTCGCCTGGACTCCCGGCCCCGGCTCGAGCGGTGCGAGGAACTCCACGGCCTGCGCACCCGCGAGCAACTCGATCGCAAGGCCGTGCTCGACGTTCGAGAGCACCTGCCACGCCTTCAGCCCGCCGGCGTTGCCCATCGACACGTGATCCTCCTGGCCCGCGCTCGTCGGAATCGAGTCAACCGATGCAGGATGACACAACACCTTGTTCTCCGAGACGAGCGAGGCCGCGACGTACTGGGGGATCATGAAGCCGCTGTTCAGCCCGCCGTCGCTCGTGAGGAACGCCGGCAGGCCGTCGGAGAGGTTCGGGTTGACGAGCCGCTCGACCCGGCGCTCGGAGATGTTCGCGAGCTCGCTGACGGCCATCGCGAGCGCGTCGAGTGCAAATGCCAGCGGTTGGCCGTGGAAGTTGCCGTTCGAGACGAGCGCGTCGTCCTCGACCAGCACGAGCGGGTTGTCGGTCGCGGCATTCAGCTCGACCGACACGGTGTAGTCCGCATAGTCGAGGAGGTCACGCGAGGCACCGTGCACCTGCGGCGCACACCGGAGCGAATACGCGTCCTGCACCTTGTCGCACCATCGGTGCGACTCCATGATCGCCGAGCCGTCGACGAGGCGCAGGACATTGGCGGCGGAATCACCCTGGCCCTTCAACGGACGCAACGCGTGGATCTGCGGCAGGAACGACGTGCGCGTCGCCTGGAGCGCCTCGATCGACATCGCACATGCGAGGTCGGCCGCCTTGGTGAGCCGCCGCGCGCGCACGAGACCGAGCGAGAGGAACGCGGCCATGAACTGCGTGCCGTTGATCAGCGACAGCCCTTCCTTCGCCTCGAGCACGATCGGCTCGAGGCCGACACGCGTCAGCGCCTCGAAGCCGGGCAGCCGCTCGCCGTCGACGAATGCCTCACCCTCGCCGACGAGCGGCAGCGCGAGATGCGCGAGCGGCGCGAGATCGCCGGACGCGCCGACGGAGCCGCGAGCGGGAACGACGGGCACCACGCCGCGGTCGAGGCACGCGAGCAGCAGCTCCACCGTCTTCACGTGCGCACCCGAGTTGCCCTTGGCCAGCGTGTTCGCGCGCAGCAGCATCGCCGCGCGCACGACCTCGTCGGCGTACGGCTCGCCGACGCCGCAGGCATGCGACCGGAGCAGGCGCAGCTGCAGCTCGCCGGTCTGCTCCTCGGGAATCGAGCGGTTGACGAAGCGTCCGAAGCCCGTGTTGACGCCGTAGGTGTGCTCGCTCGTCCCGTGGGCCGCGCGCTCGACGAGCTCCCGGGCGGCACGCATCTTCACGCGGGCGGCGTCGGTCAGCTCCACGGGCGCGCGATCGACGGCGACGGCCCAGACGTCGGCGACCGTCAGGTCGTCGCCGGTGAGGCCGATCGCGGTTCGCTGGGCCACGCGGCGAGTCTAGTGTCGTGAGCCGCTGAGTCGTCGCGACGCGCCACCTCGAGTCCAGCGCGCCAGCCGGGGGCGCGTCCGCCGCCAGGAAACCGGATCGAGTCCGAAGCGAGGCCGCTGCGCGCGACGAGCCAGGCGATGAGCGAGTTGGAGTTCCACATCTCGCCGGCCGCGAGCTCGTCGCGACCCCACACAGGTGTGGGAACGATGGCGACCAGGTCGAGCACGCGCCGCGCGAGACCGAGCTCGTTCGTGAGTCGCGCAGGGCTTTCGACGGCCTCGCCGACGTCCGCGATCGTCCCACCGCGCCAGCGACGTATCTCGTAGCGGAAGATCCGGAAACGCCCCGCCCGGCGGCTCCCGACTGCACCTTCGGCAACGACGCCGCGCTCCGCACCGCTCCCGTTCTGGACCGGCGTCATCTCGATCACAAACCAGCCCTCGGGCACCCGCACGACCAGCGCAGAGTGGTAGAGGTCGCGGCGCGCACGATGCTCGAGCCGCGCCGCAAATGCTTCGAAGATCCGTCCGTTCAATCGCACCGATCGGCCTCCCGCGCCGAGTGGGAGCCAGTAAAGGTCTACCCCGTAGTCGGAGGCTTCAGTCATTCCGGCATCGCTCGCAGCATGTCCGGAGGCGGAGCTGCCCGCATCGGGGACGACACCGAGCCAGGCCTGCAGCGAACTACGGTTCGAGCAGGCGCAGCTCGAGCAGGTGCGACGCGTCGAAGCCGTCGATCCGCAGCGCGGCGCCTGCGACGGCAGCGGCGGCGCCGGCGGGCATGAGGCCTACGAGCTCCGCACCCGCCACCTTCACGCCGTGCACCGCGGCCTCGCGCTCGATCGCGGCGACGATCTCATGCAGCGCCGCCGCCTCCCAGTTCTCGACGTTCATGCTCACCTGCGCGTGCCCGGCCTGCTCCAAGACGAGTCCGAGCGCGCGCACGCCGGGGAAGCCGCCGTCGCGCTCGCGGATCGTGCGCGCGATCGCCCGTGCTGCCTCGATGTCGGCACCGACGAGGTTGACGTTGAACGCGAACAGCGGGCGGCGAGCGCCGACGATGACGCCGCCGGCCGACGGATCGAGTTGCGAGGGCCCGAAGTCCGGCGCGAGCTCGCCCGCGTCGATCCGGCGCTGAAGCTCCACGGGGCCGCCGCGCCGGAAGAACGCGGGACCTCGCTCGGGTGCGAGCTCGCCGTAGAGGAAGACAGGCAGCGCGAGCTCCTCGCCGATCCGGCGTGCCAGCTCCAGCGCGGTCGTGCGCGCGCGTTCCATGTCCGACGGGACGACGGGCACGATCGGCACGACGTCCGCCGCGCCGATCCGCGGATGCACGCCCGCGTGCGTGCGCAGGTCGATTCGCTCACGCGCGCAGCCGATGCCTGCGAGCAGCGCTTCGATCAGCTGCTGCTCGTCGCCGACGAGCGTGAACACCGAGCGGTTGTGGTCGATGTCGGTGTGGACGTCGAGCACACGCGCGTGAGCGGCGAGCGCGCCGCCGATCGCCTCGACGACACCGGCATCGCGGCCCTCCGAGACGTTGGGAACCGACTCGAGCGGCAGCACGCGTGCAGCTTACGCTGCGTCTAACACGCGAGCACAGTTCTCGCACACCGACGGCGGCACGAGCCCGAGCCGCATCCCGAGATAGAACGCCTGACAGCCGAGGCACAGGCCGACGGCGGCCTCGAGCGACGCGAAGACCGCGAGCACGCCGAGGAGCACGAACGCGGCGGTGTGGAGCCCAGCGGCGTAGTAGAGGACCGTCGCCGCCACGGTGAACACCGCGCCGATCGTCTGCGCAAAACGCTTCGCGGGGCCCGGCGAATAGCGGTGCCTCACGCCGAGACGCGGCGTGACGACCCGCGTCGCGAGCTGGCCGAGTGGACTGAGCGTCGGGCCGCTGAGCACGCGGGCGACGAAGCCGTACGCGAGCACGGGGATGAGCCAACCCTGCTGGAATGCCACGGTGAGCACTGCCAGCACCGCCACCGAGCCGGCGACGACTCGCGCCGAAGTCTCGTTGACGGGATTCGGGAACGAGAAGAGATCGCGCATCTGCGACGCACGGTACCCGCGTGTGCATGCCGGCGGGAGATCATGATCCCGGCATGCACCCGGGCTTGTCTGCTGGGAAGGGCCTTCGGCCCCCGGTGACGACCCCTAAATCGGCCTATCGCTCGATCGCTTCGCTCCAGCGCGACACCGCGCGCTGCCGCGCGTGCGCCGAGGCCGGGTACCGGCTCGAGTCCCTGCCGGTGCGAGCCCCGTACGCCGGCCAGCAGGCGTATCTCTTCGGCCAGGCGCCTGGGATCGTCGAGGGCGAGGAGCGCCTCCCGTGGCGCGGGCGCGCGGGCCAGAAGCTGCGCCGCTGGCTCGAGCTCGACGAGGAGGCCTTCTACTCCACCTTCTACTGCGCGTCCGTCACGCGCTGCTATCCGGGCCGCCCGCCGTCGGGCCGTGGCGACCGCGCACCGAGCCCGCGTGAGCAGGACC
>JANMWV010000076.1:0-12933 GCA_031394165.1 Actinomycetes bacterium | reverse complement strand
CGTCGCGCGCGGTGAGCGTGCGCGGCTCGCGGAGCGAGACCTCTACGGCATCGGTAGACCCGGTGACGTCGCCGTCTTCGACTGCGGCGGCTTCACCGGCGCGTCCGTACTGGGCTCGCTCTCGGCCCGCTGGGCCCGGAGGCTCGGCATCGCCGGGTGCGTCGTCGACGGAGCTGTGCGCGACCTCGAGTCGATCCTCGCCGTCGGGCTGCCGGTCTGGTCCCGTGGAGTCACGCCGGTGAGCGGCAAGCACCGGCTCCAGGCGCTCGAGCTGAACGGCCCAGTCTCGCTCGCGGGCATGACGGTCGAGCCCGGCGACCTCGTACTTGCGGACGCGACCGGCGTGTGTGTGGTACCCGCACGCCAGGCTACGGAGGTCCTCGCGCGCTGCCGCGAGCTCGAGGCTGCCGAGCGCGAGATCGAGGAAGCAATCGACGGTGGTGCCGAGCCCGCCGAGATCGCGGCCAGGCTCAGGCCGGATCGCTGGTGAGCGTCGGCTCGCCGAAGGCTCCGGCGGCGGCGAGCTCGGCGAGCCGCTCGGGCGAGTAGCCGCACAGCTCGGCCAGGACCTGCTCGGTGTGCTCGCCCCGCCGGGGCGCGCGCTCCGGCACGCGCCTCTCCGGGCCGACGCGAAGCGGCGAGGCGACGGTGCGCACGGTGCCGAACCGCTCGTGCTCGGCCTCGACGACGGCGCCGCGCGCGACGGCCTGGGGGTCGGCGAGCGCCGCTGCGACGTCGTTCACCGGGGCGCACGGCACGCCGGCGGCGCCGAGCTCTCCGAGCCACGCATCCGTCGTCCGGGCGGCGAAGGCCGCGTCGAGCTCGGCGAGCAGCTCGTCCCGGTGCCGGTCGCGGCCGCCGAAGTCGGCGAAGCGCGCGTCCGCAGCCAGATCGGGGCGACCGATCACCTCGCAGAGCCGCCGCCAGAACTTCTCTTTCGGGCAGGCGACGACGATCCAGCCGTCGTCGGTCGCGAAGTTCTGGAACGGGACGATCGAGAGATGGGCGGAGTTGTGGCGCCGCGGCGGCTCGTAGCCCGCCGTCGCGGCCCACGTGCCGACGTACATCAGCTCGGCGAGGGCCGTGTCGAAGAGCGAGATGTCGCAGTCGCAGCCGACCCCCTCCCTGCGCGCCCGCCACAGGCCGGCCATGACGGCGAGCGCCGAGACGTAGCCGCCGGAGAGGTCGACGAGCGAAAGGCCGCTCTTCGTCGGCGGGCTTCCGGGCTCGCCGGTCAGGCTCATCCAGCCCGCGAGGCCCTGCATCACGTAGTCGTAGCCGCCCTCGGCCGCCCGGGGACCGGTCATCCCGAAGCCGGAGAGGGAGCAGCAGACGACGCGCGGGTTGAGCTCGCGGAGATCGTCGTAGCGGAGCCCGAGCCTGGCCGGCTGGTTGCCGCGGAGGTTCGAGTGGACGACGTCGGCGGCGCGAACGAGGTCCTCGAACACCGCGCGCCCCTGCGGGTGGCGCAGGTCGAGCGAGACGCTCCGCTTGCCACGGTTGAACGTCTCGAAGAAGAGGGAGTCCTCACCCTCCTGGAAGGGCGGCACGTAGCGGCCGACGTCGCCGCCGGCCGACGGGTCCTCGATCTTGATCACGTCGGCCCCGAGGTCGGCGAGCTGCAGCGTCGCCCACGGCCCCGCGCCGAACTGCTCGACCGAGAGGACGCGGACGTCAGCGAGCGGCAGACTCACCCGGTCGACCGTGCGAATGTCTGACACATGACTAACCGGCTGTTTTAGCCAGCCGGGGAGGCTTTGTCAACCTGCGGTGTCAGCGAAGGCGGCCGCTGCGCAGCGTGCTCTTCCACACCTTCTCGTACTCGGGCTGCAGCTCCTCCAGGTGAATCCGCATCTGGTCGCCCGCGCGGTCGGGATCGCCCGCCGCGATCGCATCGGTGATCTTCCGGTGGTGATCGTTGATGCCGCGGTGGAACGCGTTGCTGAGGTTCGAGCGCGCGAGTGCCCGCTGCAGCACCGAGAAGACGGGCTGTGCCGAGACGTAGAGGAGCTTGTTGCCGCACGTCTCGAGCACGATCGTGTGGAAGCTCTTGTTGAAGGCGAACTGGTCCTGCGTGGTCAGCTTCAGGGGCTCGTCGGGGATCGTGGCCTCGAGCCGTTGGAGCGCCGACTCGTCGCGGCGTATCGCCGCAAGCCGCGCGGCCGGCACCTCGAGCAGCATCCGGACCTCGAGGAAGTCTTCGAGCGAGACGTCCTTCGAGGCGGTCAGGAGGTCGAAGTTCGAGCGGATGAACTCGGACAGGTGGTCGATCGTCGGCAGCGTCACGTAGCTGCCGCCGCCGGATCCCTTGGCCGTCCGGATCAGGTTTTGAGCCGATAGGACGCGCAGCGACTCGCGCACGGTCGCCCGGCTGACGCCGAACTGGCGCGCGAGGGTCGTCTCGTTCGGAAGCCGCTCGCCCGGCGCCAGTTCGCCGCCCATGATCAGCTCGCGGAGCTGCTCGGCGATCTGCTCGTACGCCTTCAGGACTCGCCGGACCGACACGCCGCGGGCGGGCGCCTCGTCACTCGGCCGGGCGGCGATCTCCTCGGCCACAGTCTTTCTCGGCGGCATCCCGAGCTCCCTCTCAGTGTCGGGCTTGGACGGATGCCGAACCTAGCAGCGCCGGCGGCCGATTGACCGAGAAATGCCTGACATATACCCTTCGGCTTCAGTGTCGGGAATGAGCGCACCGGTGTGGATCTGAGCTGGTGACGGACGCGGCGACGCCGGACCTGGCGGCGCCGTTCGGCTGGCAGCGCGCGATCGCAGCAGCGATTCGCGACGCCGGCGCCGACGTGGCGGCCTACGTCCCGGACGCCCGCCTGCGCGGGATCGTCGCCGCGCTCGCCGAGTCTGGGATACCCGTGCGCGCGCTCACGCGCGAGGAAGAGTGCGTCGGCTACGCGGCGGGGTACGCGGCGGCCGGCGGACGGCCCGTCGTGCTGATGCAGTGCTCAGGGCTCGGCAACTCGCTCAACGCGCTCGGCTCGTTCGCGATCCCGTACGGGATCGGGATACCCCTGATCCTCTCGATGCGCGGCACGCTCGGCGAGACCAACCCTTGCCAGGTGCCGATGGGGCGCGCCACCGTCCCGTTCCTCGAGGCGCTCGCGATCCAGTCGTTCCCGGTCTCGACGGAGGCCGACGCCGGGCCGACGACCGCGGGCGCTCTGGCGCTCGCGTACGAGACGGGGACTCAGGCGGCCGTGATCCTCGAGCCCGCGCTCGGAGGCCAGCGTGAAGCCGTCTGACGCCGTCGCCGCCGCGGTCGAAGCCGCCCCTGGCGACCTCTTCGTTTCCTCGCTCGGGACCGCGACCTCGGCGCTGCGCCTCGCCTCCGGCGACGGGCCGCACCTCTACCTCGGCGGCGCGATGGGCTGCGGCCTTGCTGCAGCGCTCGGCGTCGCCGAGCGCTGTCCCGACCGCGGCGTCATCGCCGTCGTCGGCGACGGCGACCTCCTGATGGGCGCCGGCTCGCTCTGGTCGCTCTCGGGCCTGCGGCCCACGAACCTGCTCCTGCTCTTGCTCGACGACGGCCGGTACTCGATCACGGGTGGCCAGGAGCTTGTCGCGCCGCGGGCGTTTGCAGCGGTCGCCGGCGCGCTTCCGAATGTGACTGCGCTCGAGGCGGCGACGGCGGGTGAGGTCGGAGAGGCCGTCCGGACACTGGCTCGTCCCGCCGTCTTGCTGGCGCAGATTGACGAGGCCGCCTGGCCCGGCCCGAGCCCGTTCGTCGATCCGCACCGGGTGCGGGCCCGCTTCGCCGCGACCGCGCGGGGAGTGAGCTGAGCCGGCGCCCCGCTGTCGCGGCGCTGCTCGCCGACGCGGTGGCGGCCGGGGGAGCGGACCGCGTCTTCGCCTTTCCGGGCGGCGGCAGCAACCTCGAGGTGATCGAGGAGCTCGGCGCCCGAGGCATCGAGGTCGTGGTCGCGCGCTCGGAGGGCGGGGCGGCGTTCATGGCGGCCACCTACGGCGAGCTCACCGGCCGTCCCGCGGCACTGCTCGTCGGCCTTGGCCCCGGCGTCGCGAACGTCGTCAACGGCCTCGCGCATGCGCTACTCGACCAGAGCCCGCTCGTCCTGATCAGCGACCGCTTCACCGACGACGAGCTCGCGACGACCGGCCACCAGGTGCTCGACCACCGGGCGCTGCTCGCGCCGGTGACCAAGTGGCAGGAGACGCTGAGCGCGGCGAACGCGGTCGCGGCGATCTCGCGCGCATTCGTCGAGGCGGCCGCCGAGCCGCGCGGCCCCGTTCACCTCGAGCTGCCGCGCAACGTCGCCGCCGCCGTGCCGGTCGTGGCGGCCCTTCCGGCACCGGCCGCGTCGAAGGAGCCCGACACGGCTGCCCTCGCCGCCGGAGCCAACGCGCTCGCGCACGCCCGGCGGCCGCTGCTCCTCGTCGGTGACGAGGCCGCCGGGGTGGCGCAGGCGGAGCTCGTCGCGCTCGCCGAACGGCTGCGAGCGCCGGTGCTCACCTCGTACAAGGGCAAGGGAGTCTTCCCGGAGGACCATCCGCTCTGGTGCGGCATCGTCACGAACGCGGCGATCGAGGGCGATCTACTCGGGGCAGCCGACCTCCTCCTCGCAGTCGGCCTCGACCCGATCGAGCTGCTGCCCCGTCCATGGACAGCCGCCGCGCCGGTCTTGGCGCTGCGCGCGCACGGCGAGGCTGCGCCGGGCTATCGGCCCGCCTGGCTCGCCGAGGGTGACGTCGCCGGACTCGTCACCGAGCTCTCCTCCCTGGTCGGCGAGACGGCTTCGGGGTGGACGCCGGCGGAGATCGGCGGCCGGCGGCAGGAGCTGCTCGCCGCTCTGCGGATCCCCGCGCCCGGCTCGCTCAGCGCGGTGGAGATCGTCGAGGCCGTCCTGGCGGAGGCGCCGGCCTCGGCGACGGTGACGGTCGATGCGGGTGCGCATATGTTCGCGGCGACGTGGTTCTGGCGCTCCACCCGGCCGCGCCGCTTCCTGATCTCGAACGGGCTCGCCACCATGGGCTACGCGGTACCGGCGGCCGTGGCGGCGGCGCTGGCCCGGCCGGACGAGCCCGTGATCGCCTTCACGGGCGACGGCGGCTTCCTGTTGCACGGCGCCGAGCTCGAGACGGCCGCGAGGCTCGGAGTCAAGATTCTCGTCGTCGTGCTCAACGACGCGAGCTTGAGCCTGATCCGGATCAAGCAGGAGGACAAGCGGTATCGGAGGCTCGCCGTCGACTTCTCGCTCACGAGCCTTGCGCAGGTCGGGCCTGCGCTCGGGGCGGCCGGGTCGAGCGTGTCGGGCGCCGACGACCTACGGGCGGCGGTCCGCGAGGCGCTCGCTGCGCCCGGCAGCACGGTCGTCGAGGCCCGACTCGCGGGCAGCGAATACCGTGAGCTCCAACGCGTGATCCGCGGCGGTGGCACAGTCTCCGAGCTCGCTCCCGAGCGAGCATGACCCGTCGAAGGAGGTAGCCCTGCGCGTCGGCATCGTCCAGTCGGATCCCCAGCTCGGAGACGTCGCCGGCAACCTCGGCCGCTGCCTGGCACGCCTCGACGAGGCGGCCGCCGCGGGCTGCTCGCTCGTCGTCTTTCCGGAATGCGCGCTCAGCGGCTATGTCTTCGCCGACGCGGAGGCGGCGACGCGTGCGGCGGTGAAGGTGCCTGGCCCGGAGACCGACGTGCTCGGCGAGACGTGCGCGCGGCTCGGAATCCACTGCGTCGTCGGCCTGCTCGAGCTCGACGGCGCACGGCTCCGCAACACGGCCGTGCTCCTCGGCCCGGGCGGCGTCGTCGGCCGCTATCGGAAGTCGCACATCGCCTGCATCGGCGTCGACTGCTGGACGACGCCCGGCGACGACGAGTACGAGGTCTTCGAGACTCCGGTCGGCAGGATCGGGCTCCAGATCTGCTACGACTGGCGTTTCCCGGAGGTGACGCGCGTGCTCGCCCTCTCTGGCGCCGACATCGTCGCGCACCCAACGAACTCGCCGGTCGCCGCGCGCGACCTCGCCGACTTCGTGCCCCGTGCCCGGGCAACCGAGAACGCCGTCTACTTCCTGATGGCGAACCGGGTCGGTACCGAGGCCGGGACGACCTTCTTCGGCCGCAGTCAGATCGTCGACCCGCTCGGAAACGTGTTGGCCGTCGCCGACGACGCGCGCGTGTCGCTGATCGTCGCCGAGGTCGACCTCGAGCTGGCGCGCCGGAAGACGAAGGAGCCCGGCGACGGCGGTTACGCGGTGCGGCTCTTCGCCGACCGGCGCCCGGAGCTCTACGGTCCGGTCACTGCCGAGATCCCGGCGGGCGACCGGTGAGCGGCATCCCGTTCGGCCCGGCCCGGCTGGCGTCCCTCTACGCGGCCGAGCTGCCGCAGAAGGACCAGCTCTGCGGCGCTTTCTGGGGCTCCCTGGCGCTGCGCGCTCTCGGCGTCATGGAGGTGGACCGCGAGCCCGTCGATCAGGACGCCGTCGGGCGCGCGGCCGGCTCGACGCTCGCCGAGGGAGATCCGGCCCAGTGGGTGCCGCCGGGCGCGTCGCCGCGCGGCGACCACCGGTTGCGGTTCCCGGCGGCCGCCGACGAGGCGACCTCCCGAACCGCGTCGCACGCCGTCGCCCGCGCCGTCGAGGTCCTCTCGGCCGGCGTGCTGCGGGCCGTTCCCGTCGCGGGGCCCTGGGACGGGTGGGCGCGTCGTCACATTGCTCGAGGAGCTCGAGACGCTCGGGGAGGCGGTCATCCCGGTCGCGAACGTCCGCACCGCCGGCTTAAGTCGGGCGGAAGCGGCGCAGGGACGTCGGTCACTTCGTCGGCATCGCGCTCCTCGTCAAGGGGCCCGGCGGCGCCCTTGTCGGCGTGCGCGACACCTACCGCACGCTTGGTTCCTGCGGCTACCACCTGCAGCCCGCGAACGCGGTCGCCGCCGCGCTCCGGCGCGGCGATGGCGTCGAGGGCGGAATCCTCTGCGTGGCCGCAACCGCAGACGCGGACCGGATCGAGACCCGCTCGAGGGCCTCGAGCGCCTCGGGGAGCGAGCCCGGCAGGCCCTGGGCGCCGAGCCGCTCGCGCTCGGAGTTGCTGAGATCCGCCGGGTCGCCCTCGACGAGCGGCGGCTGCGGCAGCCCCTCGGGGATCCCTTGCAGACCGGTCAGGACGAGCAGGGCGAGCACCAGGTGCGGGCAGCTCATAGGGCAACCTCTGCTTGCTTCGTTGCTTTGAGTGGGTTCGCTCGCTGAGACTGCGGAGCGTGAAGAGAGGCTGACCACCGCCGGGAGAGCGCCCTCCTTGCTTGCCCCGCAGAGGGCCCGCGTGAGACCAGCGCCTCCCGACGGTGTGAGGCACCCAGAGCGGCAACAGGGCGTTGCCCCAACGAGGGCCTGCCTATGAGCACCCGCGACGGTACCTCCTGGTCCGCTTCGCCGCCACCAAACCGAGCGAGGGGGGTCCGATCGTGGAGAAAGCTGCCGGTGTCGACTGGGCAAGCGAAGAGCACGCCGTCTGCGTCGTCGACGCGCAAGGAGCCAGGCTGAGCGAACGCCGTTTCAGCCACGACGAGCAGGGAATCGCAGCGCTCTGCCGACTGCTCGCGACCTCGCGGGTCGCGCGGGTCGCAATCGAACGCCCGGACGGGCTGCTGGTCGAGCGGTTGCTCGAGGCGGGCTTGACCGTGGTTGCGATCCATCCCAACCAGGTCGCGGCAGCCCGCGCCCGCTACCGCGCCTCGGGCGGCAAGTCGGACGGCTTCGACGCCTTCGTGCTGGCCGAGCTGGGCCGCACCGACGCGCACCGCTTCCGGCCGCTCGAACCCGACCGGGACGAGACGAAGGCGCTCAGGGCGCTGACGCGCGCACGCGAGGACCTGGTCGCCACGAGAGTCGGCCTCGCCAACCAGCTGCGTGCAGAACTCGAGCGCTTCTGGCCCGGCGGCGCCCACGTCTTCGCCGACGTCGACTCGCCGATCGCGCTCGCGTTCCTCGAGCGCTACCCAAGCCCCACCGACACGCGCGGTCTCGGCGAGAAACGCATCGCCGCCTTCCTCGCCCGTCACGGCTACTGCGGCCGCCGCTCCCCAGCCGAGCTCCTCACGCGCCTGCGCAACGCCCCGCAAGGAACCGCCGGCGAGCTCGAGCTGGAAGCACGCCGCTGCGTCGTGCTCGCCCTCGTCGCAGCGCTCAAGCCGCTCGTCGAGGAGATCAAGCGGCTGAGCTCGGAGATCGCAGCCGCCGTCCGCGCCCACCCGGACGGCCCGATCATGCTCAGCCTCTTCCGCGACCCCAAAACAACCGTGACCGCCGCCCGCATCGTCGCCGAGCTCGGCGACTGCCGCGCCCGCTACCCCACCAGCGCCGCCATGGCCGCCGACGCCGGCATGAGCCCCGTCGCCGTCGAATCCGGCAAACGCAAACTCGCCTGCTTCCGCCACGCCTGCGACCACCGGCTGCGCGACGCAATCGCAACCCTCGCCGACGCCAGCCGCCACCACAACCCCTGGGCAGCCGACATCTACACACGAGCACGCGCCCGCGGCCACGACCACCCCCACGCGATCCGCATCCTCGGCCGCGCCTGGCTCCGCGTGATCTGGCGCATCTGGCAAGACGGCAACCCCTACGACCCCAACCGTCACGGCAACCTCCAACGCCTCCTCACCACCCAGGGTTGACACAGGGCGTCTCACGTGGCGTGCCCCACGCTGAGCAGCTTCTTGACGAGCTCCGGCTGCTCGAGCAGCTCCTTCGCGTCGCCGCTGTGCACGACGCGACCCTGGTCGAGCACGATCGCGTCGCGCGCGATCCGCCGGACGACGCCGAGGTTCTGCTCGACGAGCAGGACGGTCGTCAGCTCGGCGAGCCGCTCGAGCACGCGGGCGACCTCCGCGACGAGCGCCGGCGCGAGTCCTTTCGTCGGCTCGTCGACGAGCAGCACCCGGTTGTCGTTCAGGAGCGCGCGCCCGATCGCGACCATCTGCTGCTGGCCGCCCGAGAGCGTGCCCGCGCGCTGTGCGCCACGCTGCTCGAGCTCGGGGAAGAGCTCGTAGACGAGGTCGTAGCGCGGCTCGGAGTCGCGCTCGGCCAGGCGGAGGTTCTCGGCGACGGTCAGACCGGTGAAGACGTCGCGGTCTTCCGGGACGTAGCCGACGCTGCGCCGAACGATGCGATGGGTCGCGAGCCCGGTGAGCTCCGCGTCGTCGAGGCGGACGGAGCCGCGGCGGTCGACGAGACCGAGAATCGCGCGCAGCGTCGTCGTCTTGCCGACGCCGTTGCGACCGAGCAGCGCCGTGACACCCCCCTCCGGCACGTCGAACGTCACGCCCTGCAGGACGTGCGACTGCCCCATGACCACGTGCAGGTCGCGAACCGAGAGAAGCACCTTCTGCGCGACCGCGCTCACAGCGCCTCTCCGAGATAGGCCGCCTGAACGGTTTCGTTCTGCATGACGGCGGCCGGCGTATCGCAGGCGAGCAGCGCGCCGTGGTGCATCACGGCGATTCGCTGCGCGAGCCCGGTGACGACGTCGATGTGGTGCTCGACCATCAGCACCGTCTTTCGCTCCTCGACGTGGATCGTCCGGATCAGCTCCACGAGTTGCGGCACGTGCTCCGCGGAGAGACCGGCCATCGGCTCGTCGAGCATCAGCACGGGCTTGTCCGCCCCGAGGAGCATGGCGATCTCGAGCCGCCGCTTGTCCCCGTGCGCGAGCGCTCCCGCCCGCACGAGCGCATACGGCTCGAGCCCCACCCGGGCAATCGCTGCACGCGCCCGCTCGAGCGCGGGTTTCACGCTCGTCGCACGCCGCCAGATGCGCATCGCGCCGCCGAGGGCGGCCTCCGCCGCGAGGCGGACGTTCTCGTGGACGGTGAGGAGCGGGAAGACGCTCGACACCTGAAAGGTGCGGCCGAGCCCCTCGCGTGTGCGGAGGACGACCGACTGGTGGGTGATGTCCCGGCCGCCGAGGTGGATCGAGCCCGCCGTCGGGCGATAGATGCCCGACAGGAGGTTGAACAGCGACGTCTTCCCCGCGCCGTTCGGCCCGATGATCCCGAGGAGCTCGCCCTCTGCAACCTCGAGGCTGACATCGACGACGATGTTCGCGCCGCCGATGTCGAGCCCGAGGTTGCGTGTGGCGAGGATCGGAGGGTTCATGCCTGAGGGCCGGCCGCCGCTCCTACTTGAACGGGGTGACGGGAGGCTGGACGTTGCCTGCCGAGATGGTCTTCAGCACCTTGACGTTGAAGTGGCCGCCGCTGCCGGGGACGAGCTGCACCTGGAACATCGGCTGCAGCATCGCGTGATCCGCCGGGCGGATGTACTGCTTGCCCTTCGGCGCGAGGAACTGCCAGCCCTCGAGCGCGGAGATCTGCTTCGTGACGTCCGTGCCGCCCTTCTGCAGCGCGCGACAGATCATCTGCGCCTGCACGAAGCCGTCCGGTGAGAAGAGGTTCGGCACCTGATGCTGCTTCGCCAGGTACTTGACGAGGTAGGTGTTCGCCGCGTTCTTCGGTGCCTTGTAGACGTAGTGCGAGATCAGCGTCACGCCCTGCACCAGCGGGCCGAGCGCGTCGTAGCTCTCGCGGTTCGCGAGGCCGGTGATGATCGTCAGCTTCTGCGACACGCCCTGCTGCTGCAAGGACTGCCACATCGCCGCCGAGTTGGTCGTGTTCGCCCAGGCGACGAAGGCTGCGTCGGCGCCCGAGTTCTTCAGCTGCTGCGCGTACGGCGTCAGGTCGGCGGCCCCGAACGGCGAGAGGATCTTCGAGACCGTATGGCCCTTGCCGCCGAAGACGAGGTTCACCGCGGCGAAGTTGCCGGCGCCGAACGCCGTGTCCTCGGCGAAGACGACGACCTTCTTGCCCGTCGACTTCGGCGGGAAGATGTTCGCCGCGTCGAGCACGTCCTGCAGCGTCTGCCGGCCGGCGCGGACCGTGTTCCGGTTCTGGCCGGGGAGCGCGTCGGATGCCGCAGGACCCGCGAGGTCGAGCCCGGGGGTCGGCGCGGCGAGCGGACCGAGTTGGAGCGCGATGCCCGACGAGCCCGTGCCGGCGATGATCTTGGTGCCCTGGCCGACGAGGTTCTTGAACGCGGCGATCGCCGTTGCGGCGTCGGTCGCGTCGTCGACGTACGTCGGATTGATCGTGTAGCCGCCGCACTTGCCGTTGGTGTAGGCGAGGCCGGCCTGGAACCCGTCGTACTCCTCCTGGCCGAAGGCGGCGAGACCGCCGGTCTTCGGATAGATGAAGCCGACGTTGACGGTCGTCGCCCGAGCGGCGCCATGGGCGTCGACTCGAGCAGCCGCGGTGCTTGCAAGCGCCGCGGCGATGAGCGTGATCCCCATGAGGAGCCCCGCGCCACGCGTCCAGCGTCCTGTCATGTCTTTGACCCTCCGAAGGTCGAGGTGGGCTCAGACCAAACCTGAGACCCGATTCAGGTCTTATGTCAGGCGCAGGCGCGCCTGTCAAGACCCGCCGCGACGGGCAGGCGTGAAGCGAGAGGAGGAAACGGCCGCGGCGGAAGCGCTGCGGCGCTACGCGGTCTTTTCGATGCCCTCTTCGGGCTCGTCGTCGGCGAACGTGCCGGCACTCGTCACGAGCGTCGGCCGGATGCCCTGCGCGATCGTCTCCTTCGTGATCACGCACTTCGTCACGTCGCGGCGCGACGGCAGCTCGAACATCACGTCGAGCAGCGCGGCCTCGATGATCGAACGGAGGCCACGCGCGCCGGTCTCCCGCTCGAGCGCCTTGTCGGAGATCTCCCACAACGCGTCCTCGGTGAAGACGAGCTCGATGTTGTCGTAGCCGAAGAAGCGCTGGTACTGCCGGCTGAGCGCGTTCTTGGGCTCGGTGAGGATCTGGACGAGGTCCTCGCGCCGCAACTGGTGCACGGCGGAGATCACCGGTAGGCGGCCGATGAACTCCGGGATCAGACCGAAGTTGAGCAGATCCTCCGGCATCACCTGTGCGAGCAGCTCGGACGACTCGTTGGAGTTCTTCGAGCGCACGTCGGCGCCGAAGCCGACGGCATTCTTGCCGATGCGCCGCGCGATGATCTTGTCGAGCACCGCGAACGCGCCGCCGCAGATGAAGAGGATGTTCGTCGTGTCGATCGAGAGGAACTCCTGGTGCGGGTGCTTGCGCCCGCCCTGCGGCGGCACCGACGCCACCGTCCCCTCGAGGATCTTCAGCAGCGCCTGCTGGACGCCTTCACCCGACACGTCGCGCGTGATCGACGGGTTGTCCGCCTTGCGCGCGATCTTGTCGACCTCGTCGATGTAGATGATCCCCGTCTCGGCCTTCTTGATGTCGAAGTCCGCAGCCTGGTTCAACTTGAGCAGGATGTTCTCGACGTCCTCGCCGACGTAGCCCGCCTCGGTCAGTGCGGTCGCGTCCGCGATCGCGAACGGGACGTTGAGGATCCGCGCCAGCGTCTGGGCCAGCAGCGTCTTCCCGCACCCGGTGGGGCCGAGCAGGAGGATGTTCGACTTCTGGAGCTCGACCTCGCCGTCGTCGGTACCCATCTGAACGCGCTTGTAGTGGTTGTAGACCGCCACCGACAGCGTCCGCTTCGCCTCCTCCTGCGAGACGACGTAGTCGTTCAGGACCGTATAGATGTCCTTCGGACGAGGAAGGTTGTCGAGATCGAGCTGGGTCGGAGTGGTGAGCTCCTCGTCGATGATCTCGTTGCAGAGGTCGATGCACTCGTCGCAGATGTACACGCCGGGGCCGGCGATCAGCTTCTTCACCTGTCGCTGGCTCTTCCCGCAGAAGCTGCAGAGAAGCTGCTCGTTACCCTCGCTGGCCCTGGCCATCCCTCTCCTTGTAGCCGTTAAAAACGCTGCCGTCTACCGGTGGGCGACGACGTTGTCGACGATCCCGTACTCCTGGGCCTCGGCGGCGTTCAGGTAGTAGTCGCGCTCCATGTCCTTCGAGACCTTCTCGGTGGGCTGGTTCGTGTGCTTGGCGATGA